>NZ_CAWPRX010000169.1:0-58625 GCF_963890365.1 Tychonema sp. LEGE 07196
GGGCATGGGGCATAGGGCATAGGGCATACCTCACTTTTTTGATAACTGCTATAGCCCGTCGCCTGTTTCACAATAAGTACGTTTTATTGTGGGATGAACTTCTAACCGGCCCGTAAAAGACTGATTACAAATAGTGCAAAATCTGAGCACCAATCTAATTAATTATCTCTAACTCTCTAGCAAATGAAGAAACATCCGATCGTTGGTATCACAACTTACAACCGCAGCCTAGCAGGAGAATATTGCTTAAATGGATCCTATATTGATGCAGTGCAAGCGGCTGGCGGCATTCCGATTTTGTTGCCGCCCAATCAATTAGATGCAGCTAGTATTTTTGATGCAGTAGACGGTTTAATTTTTTCGGGGGGCGGAGATATTAACCCCGAACTTTATGGCGGTTTGTGCGATCGCACAGTTTACTCAGTTAACGCAGAACGCGACAATTTTGAATTAAACTTAGCTAAGCTAGCTTTGAAGTCTGACATACCTGTGTTGGGGATTTGTCGCGGAATGCAAATGCTGAATGTAGCCAGCGGCGGCAGTTTGGTGATTCATGTACCGGATGCTTACGGAGAGGATGTTCGTCACGGCACCGGAATTCCCCCGCGCGCGATCGAGCATACCATTGAAATTGAGCCAACCAGTCGGCTAGCAAAAATTATGGGAAAAACTTCAACAACTGTTGTTTCCTGGCATCATCAAGCAGTGCGGAAAGTAACATCCGATTGGCGAATTGTAGCCGATGCACCTGACACTTTGGTAGAAGCAATGGAACACTGCTATCACCCTTGGATGATAGCAATTCAATGGCACCCGGAAATGTCGCCAAAATGTTCGGTAAACTCTGGAATTTTTAAGGCTTTCGTAGAAGCAGCCGCTTCAAGATTGATGAATTCCACCAAGTCTGCATCAAATGCAATTCATACATTTTGAGAGTCACTTATTCTTGATAGTCAGTATCAATTTCAATATCCAGGGTATCTTCATCTATTCTGACATACAGAACATTCGGGCGACAGCAAACCTGACAATCTTCGATATAAGATTGCTCCATACCAGCGCTGATATCAACAAAAGTTGTACTCGGTTCGCCGCAGAAAGCACAGTAATATTCAGCCGTTGTTTGCATTTTTTTCGCACTCTCTTTTTGTGACTTCGTGGCGGTAGCGAAACATATCTGTTAACCGCATTTCCACCCACCAACCTAACAGCAAATCGACAATCGGGCCGCCCGGTATCGAAAAGGCGATCGCATCTGTCAATCGAGTCTGGCCATTTTCTGTAGTAAACTCGTGTCGGTGAGTCCAACGTGTCATCGGCCCCTCAGTTTGTTCGTCAACAAATAAGCGATATTGTTCGCACTCAGTATGAGTCGCCACCCATTTTACCGGAATCGGCCCCAATAACAGCCGAAATTCTGATACAGCACCCACATCGAGTCCGCCCTCCCGGCGAATGATTTTCACCGGTTGCCAAGGCGGAGTCAAAAGTTGCAAAATGTCCGGCCTTTCGTAAAAGTTCCAGACAGTTTCAACGGCAGAATTAATTAGGGATGAATATCGAAAATTAGGCATTTGTTGAATTGAGCTAAACAGTTAATTCGGATATAATTTCAGCATTTGCAGTATTATCTTCTGTATCAGCACAAACAGCAACAGTTAGTTTCAATCCCAAAACATTCAGCCAAGTTCCCAGATTATAAATCGCATTACTTCCTTGCTGCGAAAGCAATTCATCCAGTTTTTTTAAGTGCAATTCATATTGTTCGGGAGTCATTTTTGGTTGACCCAGAGCTTCTGCTACATCGCCCAGAGCAAGTTTCAGCAATTCAGGTTCCGGGTCGATTTCCTCTATAGTCGCCGTTATATAGGCGGCTGACAATGCCGGGTTTTGTCTCAGAGATTCAATCAAAAACGGATGATCTGGGATACTTTTAGCCATTGTTTTAAATCCTGTTGTAATCTGTCCAGTATTCTTTTGCTTGGAGGATATCTCGGTTTTGAGTGCTTTTATCTCCACCGCAGAGGAGAAGCACAATTGTTGTTCCAACTTGCCCAAAATAGATTCGGAAACCAGGGCCATAGTCTATTCTGAGTTCGCAAACTCCTTCTCCAACTGAACGATAGTCTCCCAAATTACCAGTAACAACCCGATTTAGCCTAGATCGAATCTTGGCTTGAGTGTTTGTATCTTTGAAGGAATCAAACCACTCAGCGAAAGGTACTCTGCCATCTGAGGTGACATAACGCTGAATTTCCTTGGGTTGGACTTCTGGCATAATTGTATTATAGTACGTAGCTCCTTATTTTATCTTGTTAAGTTAGCTTTCAATCTACTTACTTGCAAAGATGCGATCCTCTTCGTTGGCGTAGCCCCCGTAGGGGCGGGCTTTCCTTCGGATCGCTTCGCTAACGCTAACGTACTTTCGCATCCGCTATTTCTTAACTCGTCAACTGCAAATCCTCCATCTTAAAATAACTCCTAGCCTCGGCCAAATGTTTTTTCAAAGTCGCTTCCGGTAGCGGCCCTTTTAAATGACTCCAAGGTAAAACCCGATCTAATTTCCACTCTTGAAAAACATAAAAATCCATCTCCGGTAACTCTCCCCGCAATTCCTTAAAAGCCCGTCGATAACTACCCAAAGTATCGCCGTAATGCCGCACTAATTCTAACAGCTTAGACAAACGCCGATCGCCCTTCGACAACACACCCTGAATTACAGACCAGTTATAGCTTTCAGGTCTAAATTCTAAACCTAACTTCCGCAATTCTTTATCTAAAAACTTCAGCCTCTTCTCCGCATCTTTATTCACTCCAAACCACTGAAAAGGAGTGTGAGATTTCGGGACAAAAGTGCTGCATCCAAAAGTCAAACGCAAACCGGGAACCGCTTTTTTAATCGCCCGCATCATCGCCACCGTCTCCTCCAAATCCTCCATCTCTTCCCCCGGAATTCCCGCCATCCCGTAAAGTTTAATTCCTTTTAAACCGCCAGCCTTAGCATTGATAGCCGCCTGAATAATTTCATCGTTAGTGAGTTTTTTGTTAACAATTTTGCGGAGGTTCTCGCTACCGCTTTCCACCGCAATTGTCACAGATTTACTATCTCTGTTTGTCAAGATTTCTGCCAACCTAACTGTCACCGTATTCGTGCGTACTGAAGAAAGACTCAGCCGCACGCCGTCGTATTTCGGATGATTCAAATGTTCCAGCAACTGTTCAAATTCCGGGTGTTGAGTCACAGAAGCGCCCAACAAACCCAAACGATTAGTCACAGCTAAACCGCGATCGATCGCCGGAATTAGCGAACCCTCCAAACTTGCACTTCTAAACGGCAGAGTCAGATAACTTGCTAAACAAAAACGGCACATTTCTGGACAACTGCGAACCACTTCCACCATATAAATATTTTCCCAAGCCGCCTTTTCTGTCACCACAGTAGAAGCAGATAAAGTATTGCCGCGATACGTCTGTTTTTCAACCTCACTGGGAATTTCCGAATCGACAGGCTGAATTGCTTTAATCCCCTCAGTTGCATCCAGATAAGTTACTTCGTACAAACTCGGAATATAAACCCCCGGAACTTGGGCTAAATGCCGCAATTTAGTTGGTCTGTCAGCGGTACGAACTTCCTTACAAGCATCAATAAAATTGTCAATGAGATGTTCGCCATCTCCCAATAAAATTACATCAAAAAAATCTGCAAAAGGTTCTGGATTCGCCGTAAAAACCGGGCCGCCGCCGAATACTATGGGATGGCTATCGGTGCGTTTAGATGCCCAAATCGGAATGTCTAGAGATTCTAATAAATTGAGAATATTTACGTAGTCGAGTTCCCAAGAAAGCGAAAATCCCAGTAATTCTGGATGTCGGGGAAGTTGTTCGCGGATATCAGTAAATAAACGGCTTACTTCAAGATCCGATCGCACAGCCAAAGTAGCCCATACAATCTGATAGCCGAGACTGGTGATGCCAACCGTGTACTCGTTGGGAAATGCAAAAATAGTCGGGATAGCATCAGCATCGGGGGTTGCTGGGGCAAATAGCAGGCGTTCTTGAGCAAAAGGATTAGGAGTCATGGGCAAGTTTAATGTTAACAATAGGTTTGTTACTATCTTATTTTAAGTTATTTTTAAAGTTATTGTATGGTGTATAATTTCTGAATAGACTTGCATTGCACTCAGTCCATTTCAATTATTGAATTGAAATTATCTGCGTTGCATCTGCCTTCAATCAGCGGTTGCCCGATCGAGCTTTTATGCAGATAAAGTATAAATATTTTAAAAAAAATAATCTACCAGCGCAGCCTAGGATTAGTTAGCAGTTACATCTGTTACATCCGCTTTTACTAATCCGTTTCCGAACTTGGTGTTTCAAAGTTACTCTGAAATAGAATTACTCGCGTCTCGGTTTTTCGGCGGCGGTGGGCCGTGAAAAGTCGCAATCAGCAAACAGATAATCCCAGCATTAATAAACACATCTGCCAGATTAAAAACCGGGAACCGAATTATCCGAAAATCCAGAAAATCTATAACGTGGCCCAAAACAAATCGATCGATCCCGTTACCCAGCGCGCCCCCCAAAATTAAACCGTAGCCAGCTTGTTCCCAGCGGTTAATTCGCGGCCCGAACCAAGCCAGCACCATCAATCCCACACTCACCCCCAAAGACAGCCAGCGCAACCAACTCGCCCCACCATTGCTAAACAAACTAAAAGCCGCACCAGTATTAACAACATAAGTGAAGTGAAATATCCCTGGTAACAGCGGCTGAGTCTGCGGAGGAATTGTCAAGTCAAAATTTTGCACTACCCAAAACTTGCTTAGGTGGTCCAAAACTAAACTGATAATAGCAGCAACCCAGAACAAGGGATTTCTTTTAAAACGCATGGATTAGCCAATAGAAGATGGGGTACCGGATCGGAAATAATTTATTCAAATCTCGCGTGTCATTGCGAGCAGAATGCGGTGCAGCAAAGCAATCCCAGCCGCAGCGAGATATTTTTCCTGTTTGGCAATGACAGTATAACCTGATTTGACACAATTACCAATTACTTCTTCCTTCTTCCTTCTTCCTTCTTCCTTCGCAATTAATAAAACATCAAGCGGCGCAAAGTAAATGATAGCAATGCGATCGCACAAACCACTGCCAATTGTCCCGGCAGGGGATAAACCGAATAGGTCAGAATTTCATTTAATAAAGGTACTTTTTTGCCAGGAATCAGCAAGTAGCTAAAAATCAGATAAATTAAGCCGATCGCGTGAACTGTAAATAAACCGCACAAACAGCTAAAAGCCATAGATTCCAGTCGCGAAGCCACCTTAAAAGCGACCCAGCCGCACACCCAAGCACCAGGAATAAAACCCAGCAAATACCCAAAACTCGCTTCTTTAAGATAGCCGATGCCGCCGCCTCGATCGAAAATCGGCCACAAAGTTAATCCTAATACCAAATAGGCAATTTGCGAGAGAGCAGCAGCATTTTTGCCGCCCATGCAGCCTACTAGCAACACGGCTCCAATTTGATAAGTCACGCCTAAAGAGTACGCCTGCAGTCCGCGATCGTCCCACAATCCGATCGGCATTGTCACAGATGCAGGCAAAAAATTGCCTCCAATCGTTAGGAGCAAACCAATAAAAGCCCAGATTAATTCAAGAGGAGCAGGCATTATAGCAGATGTTGAAGGAAGTTCGGCAACGGATTGTGTAACAGATGTAACGGATGAAAGTCGGAAGAAGGTCTTCGTCAGATGCCAGCTTCAACGCTCGCAGCTTTTAAACCCTTCATAATAGCACTACCGTCAAAAAAACCACTATTGTATGGTTTTATGGTTCTCAAACCTGGATATTCCGATAATTTAATGAGGAATTGTTCGCAGCAGGGCGATCGCACCCTTGTTTCCCCACCAATTGATCTTTCACCCATCTTATAAAATTACACTTGCCAAGCTCATCAATGAATTAAATTAATGTTAATTCATATTAAGTTGCGATCGAATGTAAAGATTCTTAACCTAACCTTTACTTTCGCGCGATATGCTATGGCGGGACATCCGTATAACGATCGCAGATTTTGTATACCTATGATTTTTCGTCTGAACCTGATTAATCCAAATCGTGCGACAACAGCAATTTCCGCTGTGGCGATCGCCCTCAGCTTAGCAGCTTGTGGCGGCAGCACAACCAGCAGCAACGGCGACAAAGGAGCATCCCCCGTTGCAGCCCCAGGCACAGCCGCAAACAGCAAACTCACCCTAGCCTCAGACGTAGCCATAACCGCAGCAGGCGCCTCATTCCCAGCCCCCCTATATCAGCGTTGGTTTCAAGACTTTAACAAAATCCACCCCAAAGTACAAATTAACTATCAATCAATAGGCAGCGGTGCCGGAGTCGAACAATTTACCAAAGGCACAGTAGACTTTGGGGCCAGCGACACCGCCATGAAAGACGACGAAATCGCCAAAGTTCCAGCAGACAAAGGCGTGATTTTGCTGCCCATGACAGCCGGCAGCATCGTCATCGGCTACAACCTGCCAGAAGTACCCGAACTCAAACTGCCCAGAGACGTTTATACAGAAATCTTCCTCGGTAAAATTACCAAGTGGAACGACGCCAAAATAGCAGCAGCCAATCCCGGTGTAACATTACCAGACCAAAACATCACCGTCGTCCACCGTTCCGACGGTAGCGGCACCACCGCCATCTTCACCAAACACCTCAGCACCATCAGCCCCGACTGGAAAACAGCAGTAGGCGAGGGCAAAACAGTACAGTGGCCCGCAGGCGTAGGCGCAAAAGGCAACGAAGGCGTCACCAGCCAACTCCTGCAAACAGCAGGCAGCGTCGGCTACATCGAATACGGTTACGCCAAAAACAACAACGTCAAATTTGCATCTTTGCAAAACAAAGCAGGCACATTTGTCGTACCTACAGACGATTCAGCTTCTCAAGCTTTAGCAACTGCGCCCCTGCCCGAAAACCTGCGAGCATTTATCGAAGACCCCGAAGGCGCTCAATCCTATCCAATTGTCACCTACACTTGGATGCTCGTTCCCAAAAAAGTTGCAGACCCCAACAAAGCCAAAGTTATCGAGGCAATGGTGGAATACGGCTTAACCGAAGGTCAAAAAGTTAGTGCCGAATTGGGTTACGTTCCTCTGCCCCAAAACGTCAGAGAAAAAGTTGCTTTGGCCGCCGACGGCATCAGCCCCGACTACAAGATTGAGATTGGCAAATAGTAATTGAAGTCAGTTGACAGTTGACAGTTGACAGTTGACAGTTGTCAGAGGGGAAAAATCCCTTTGGCAAGGCCGAGCGGGTAAAAAAAAGGAAGAAACAATAGAGATATTTCTGTAGGGGTGGGTTCACCAACAATAATTGCCTAAAACCCACAATCTTGTAAACCCACCCCACCCAACTTCGATATCTTTCGGTGCATCTATTTATGTAGATACCGTAGGGTGCGTCGCCACCAACAATCTACCGGGAAAGCTCTAAAATCTGGCAGCGACGCACCCTACAAGGGGCAGGTTTTACCAGAAATATTTGTTGAAAAGTCAGGAAATTATCAACCTACCCTTCTTGAATTTGATCTATAGTCTTTCTTTCTGCTTTCTTCTAGCTAGCTTTTTGGCAAAAATGCAATTTTTCCTTACTATTTTTTTGGATTTTTGTATATGATTTCAGATAGTAACACCGCTCAACCAGAGAAACGTTCCCGCTCTCGGATAGAAAAATCCTTAGACCAAGGCTTTATCTGGCTGACTCGGATTTTGGGAATCGGAGTTGGCGTAATTTTGCTGGTAATCGCGCTAACCGTTGCTTTCAGAGCTTTACCAGCGATTCAACAGTACGGTTTGGGCTTTCTGTTTAGCAGTGATTGGAATCCGGTTAAAGAAGAGTACGGTGCGCTGCCGATGATTTACGGGACGATCGTCAGTTCTGCGATCGCGCTCCTAATTGCAGTACCATTAGGAGTAGGGACTGCCATCTTTTTGAGCGAAGACTTTTTGCCGCTGCCAGTGCGTACAGCTTTAGTTTTCTTAGTAGAACTTTTAGCCGCTATTCCCAGCGTAGTCTACGGTTTGTGGGGCATTGCTGTATTGATCCCCATTATTACCAACATCGGAAAGTTTCTCAACGGTAACTTCGGATGGCTGCCAATTTTTAGCACAGCGCCAGTGGGGCCGGGAATGTTACCCGCCGGAGTAATTTTGGGGATTATGACTTTGCCCATTATTACTGCTATCTCGCGCGACTGTTTAGCAAGCCTCCCCCCCGAATTGCGACAAGCATCTCTGGGTTTGGGAGCAACTCGCTGGACAACAATCTTTAGAGTCCTCGTACCAGCAGCTTTTTCCGGCATTGTCGGCGGAATTATGCTAGGCCTCGGCCGGGCGATGGGAGAAACGATGGCCGCAACGCTGTTAATTGGAAATTCCAATCAGTTAAGTGCTTCTGTGCTAGCTCCTGCAAATACTATTGCTTCTCTGATGGCAAATCAATTTGCCGAAGCTTCAGGATTGCAAGTGGCCGCTCTGATGTACGCGGGGCTAATTCTGTTTATTATGACACTGATTGTCAATATTTTGGCAGAGTGGATTGTTTCTCAAGTAAGAGCGAAGTACAACTAGAAGTTTGGCACAATTTCCTACATAGTTTTAGTTTATGTCAAAGAGAGCCTCCGATGAGAATCCTGTTGGATCGAAAACAGGCAGTTTGAAGAAGGTTAAAAACAGCCCGCAAGCGCTGTTTGGTATGGCGATGACTGTACTGGCTGGAGCTTGTCTGGCTGTCACTCTGCTGCCTTTGTTTGCAGTGCTTTCCTACGTAGCCGTACAAGGTTTTAATCGCCTAAATTTAGACTTGTTTACGAAGCTGCCGCCCGCACCGGGACTGTCGGGAGGCGGTATCGCCAATGCCATTATCGGTACGTTAATGACCGTAGGAATTGCTTCTCTAATTGCTGTTCCTTTTGGCGTATTGGCCGCCGTTTATTTGTCGGAGTTTAGTAGCGGCAAAATCACCCGCTGGGTGCGCTTTGCTACTAATGTCCTCAGCGGCGTTCCTTCGATTATTGCCGGGGTATTTGCCTACGGTTTGTTTGTGGTCAATATGGGAGGTTTTTCGGCAATTGCAGGGGGCGCGGCGCTGGCTGTGTTGATGTTGCCGACAATTGTGCGAACTACTGACGAAGCCCTACAACTTGTCCCGCAAGATATTAGATGGGCGTCGGTGGGTGTGGGTGCTTCTAATTATCAAACAGTGTTGCAGGTAGTTTTGCCTGCGGCAATTCCGGCTATCTTAACTGGTGTGACGCTGGCAATTGCCCGCGCTGCTGGAGAAACTGCTCCTTTGATTTTCACGGCGCTGAATTCGCCTTTTTGGCCGGCAGGATTTGATAAGCCAACTCCGTCGCTTTCGGTTTTGGTTTATAACTTTGCAACGGTTCCTTTTCAGGCACAGAAAGAGTTGGCTTGGGCGGCATCTTTGATTTTGGTGTTGATGGTTTTGCTGACGAGTATTCTGTCTCGTTGGGCTACTCGCCAAAAGGTTTATTGAAGGAAGAAGGAAGAAGGAAGAAGGAAGAAGGAAGAAGGAAGATTTTCTCCCTCTCCAACTTTTCCACTTTCATTTTCTCATTATTTTGTAAAATTTGATTGGAGCATTACGTGTATGATGATGGATTTGGACAAGCAGACGGAAACTGTTTTACGGACTGAAAATATCAATATTTTTTACGGCGGTTTTCACGCGGTAAAAAATGTTTCGCTAGAAATTCCTAAAAATCAGATTACTGCTTTGATCGGGCCTTCTGGCTGCGGAAAAAGTACAATTCTCCGATGTTTTAATCGTCTCAACGATTTAGTTAGCGGTTTTCGTTTAGAGGGCAGAATTCATTACCAAGGTCAAAATCTTTACGACCCTGATATTGATGCTGTGGAGGTGCGCCGCAAGATTGGGATGGTGTTTCAAAAGCCGAATCCTTTCCCGAAGTCAATTTATGACAATATTGCTTACGGTGCGAGGGTGAACAATTATAAGGGAGATATGGATGAGCTGGTGGAAAAGTCGCTCAAACAAGCTTATTTGTGGGATGAGGTTAAGGATAAGTTAAAGCAAAGCGGTTTTTCTCTTTCGGGCGGCCAGCAGCAGCGTTTGTGTATTGCTAGGGCGATCGCGATTAATCCCGATGTAGTATTGATGGATGAACCTTGCGCTTCTCTTGACCCGATTTCGACGATTAAGGTTGAGGAGTTGATGCGGGAACTCAAGGAGAAGTATACCATCGTAATTGTGACTCACAATATGCAGCAGGCTTCTCGGGTTTCTGACCTGACTGCTTTTTTCAATGCTAAACTTTCTGACGATGGGAAGCGGTTTGGCTATCTTGTGGAGTGTGACAAAACTGAGGTGATTTTCCAAAGTCCGAAGGAAGAGTCTACTTTGGATTATGTAAGCGGCCGTTTTGGTTGAGTTGCGGGAGTCTGCGGGAGTCTCCGCAGGCTGCGCCACGATTTTTAATCTCTAAATTATCTTGAAAATTGAGCTAGCGACGCACCTGAGAATTTCTAGGGTGCGTCGCTAGCTCGAAAATCAATTTTGATTCAGAGATTTTTAATGGCGACACAACCGACGGAAGACATTTGCATGATTTTCAATAGTTAGTATTATATCATGTCCGATCGATCATCGGAACAAAAAAGGTTCGCAGTACGGACTTCAGTCCGATTCATATTGCCTATGCAAGTCCGCACTACGAACTAATTTTAGAGTAGAGGAAATTTTTATAAAAAAATTGTATAACTGAAGAATTCCGGTGCCTTGGAGACACCGGAATTCTGGGTTTTATATTTAATAGCTCGATCGCACTTTTTGCAGATACAAGCCGCTAATTTTGTTGAAGAAGTTATCGAAGAGTTCACATTTTCTTCATCCAATACTTTAACAAATTTTCCTTGACCATGTTCTGCCGCATAACTTCTAGCAAGTATTCCTGAGCTTGGTCTTGGCTCAAGCTTTTGACTTGTTCGCTGAGGACTTGCAGTTTGAACTGCTGTTCCATGCTGAGGCTGGTTGTAGGCATATCCATAATTCGCTCCTTCAGTTTGCTGATATCGATGCGAGTTCGATCGAAATGACGTTTCGCAAGATTTGTTGTGTCTCCTACATTGTAAACTATCATAACATTCACTTGACAATATGTCCAAAGTAGACATTTTGAGACTAATTTGTGCCGCAAAAGTACATCTAAGTGGGGGGAGCTTTATCATAAAACAGGGGTAAAAACCGGGAAGCCTAAGCCAAAGGAGCTATTTTGTATGGATGCAATGGAGTTTTTTCAGAGTAGTGCTGGAGAATGGCGATCGCAGCGCAGCACTCACCACCTCGCTTTCCGTCAAGCGGAGATTGGGGATTCAAATATTCAGGTAACGGCTCTGGGTGCGGATGACGCGCGAGTGGCTGAAATTTGCCAGATGCACGAGGTCGATCCGAGTCGGGCTGCTGGGGGAGCATTTGTGACTTGGCACGGCACTATGGCGTGGGATAAGGATGATGAGAATCACAAGGGCTCTACCGTATTCGCGATCGTCCCAGATCCTGAGAATCCGCGGCAGGGTTTGATGTTGCGGGAACGGGGCTATGCGGAAATTGTGCCGGTGGCCGGCCGTTTTGAAATGGATGATGAGGATGCGCTGCTGCTGATTACCGAATACGAGACGATGAGTTCGATCGAGCGTTTTTGGTTTGCCAATCCCAACGTGCGGATGCGGACGAGTAGCGTCAAGCGCTTTGGCGGTTTCAGCACTTCAACTTTTTGCACTGAAATTCGAGTGGAACCAGACTCGGATGCAGCGGCCCCGGCTGCCGAGAAGGAACCGGTTGCTAGCGAGTTTTACTCGGCCCTAGGCTGGTAATTTATTTGGCAGTGGGTAGTTGGCCCGAAAGCAGTTGGCCCGAAAGCAGTGGGTAGTTGTCAGCGAACAGTCAACAGCGAACAGTCAACAGCGAACAGTCAACAGTCAACAGTCAACAGCGAACAGTCAACAGTCAACAGTCAACAGCGAACAGTCAACAGTCAACAGTCAACAGCGAACAGTCAACAGTCAACAGCGAACAGTCAACAGCGAACAGTCAACAGTCAACAGTCAACAAATGTTACAGATTGTTGCAAAAAATCAGGAAAACCAGATTTAGATTGCCCGAATCCCCTAATCTGTATGTTGGTTAGTTGTATCGTTATGCTGGCAGCTCGCGGTATCAACTATTTCTGAAATTTGAGATAACGGAGATTATAACGTGGCGCTTCCTTTGTTAAATTACGCCCCCAAAAGCCAAAACCAGCGCGTTGCTGGTTACGAACTGGGGGGCGACGAGCAGCCGAGAGTTTTCACAACTGAAAACGTGCTCTCGTCGGGAGACATGGAAAATTTGATTTGGGCTGGATATCGCCAGATTTACAGCGAACACCAAATCCTCAAGAGCAACCGCCAAACGTTTTTGGAGTCGCAACTAAAGTTCGGCCAGATTACGGTGCGGGATTTCATTCGCGGTTTGGCGACTTCGGCTCCTTTCTTGGAGCGGAATTACCAAACTAACAGCAACTACCGATTTGTCGAAATGTGCGTGCAGCGCATTTTGGGCCGGGATGTTTACAGCGATCGCGAAAAGATTGCTTGGTCGATCGTGGTAGCTACTAAGGGGCCTCAAGGGTTTATTGACGAGTTGGTCAATAGCGATGAGTACCTGGAAAAGTTCGGCTACGATACAGTACCTTACCAACAGCGCCGGATTTTGCCTCAGCGTGTTGGAGGAGAAACTCCTTTCAACCTGAAGACTCCTCGCTACGGTGAGTACCACCGCTCGCAGCTAGGCTTCCCGCAAATCATTTGGCAGACGACTGTTCGCCGTTTTGTTCCTCAAGAGCAGCAAGCCAAGGCCGGCGATCCGTCCAACTATTTGGGTATGGCGCGGCAAGTCGCAGCTCCTGCTACTCCCCCGCAGCGGGTGCCGTTGGCCAATATCAATATCGAGACGATGGTTCCTTACCGTCGGTAATTGATGCTGCCTGGTGCGATTATTTGTGTCGGGCGATCGACTTTTAGTCTAAAAGAATTTTGAGTTTTGAGTTTTGAGGTTTGAGTTTTTTACTAAACTTGGAATCCAAAACTCAGGACTCATAATTTTTTAGCCCACATTCCGCCGCGGTAAAACTTCGCGTTACAGCGAACTCAGGTTAATTCGGCTCCACTACCTTACCGCAGTCTAATTTAATGATGCGATCGCAAAAATCAAAATAGCGGTCATCGTGACTAATTGCCAGCACGGTTTTACCTCGCTGTTTTAACTCTGGTAACAGTTGTTTGTAAAAGATTTCTCGGAAGTAGGGATCTTGATCTGCTGCCCACTCATCGAATAAATAAATGGGACGATCTTCTAAATAAGCAGTTAGGAGTGCCAGACGTTTACGCTGTCCTTGGGAAAGTTCAATCGTGGAAAAACGACCATTTTTAATTTGCATTTTTTGGTCTAATTGAAGTTTTTTCAGATAATTATCCGCTTGAATATCTAGATTATCTAAATCTAATCCCAGCAAACGTTCAAATAAATAAAAATCATAAAATACAGTAGAAAACAACTGACGGTAATCTTGACGGTTACGATCGCTAACCATCTTAGCATCAAGATAAATCGCGCCCGCATCAGGAATATACAGTCCAGTAATTAGTTTTGCCAGAGTAGATTTACCACTACCATTTCCACCTACAATAAAAATTATTTCTCCTGGATATAACTTTAAATCGATTGGTCCCAATGTGAAACTTTCCTCTTGCTCTTTGCCGTAGGTATGACTAATACCAATGAGTTCAATACTCTGGAAATTAAGCGGTGTTTTAAGTTCAGAAGAAAATGCTTCAGAACGACTAGCAAGTGATAACCCCAATTTTTCAATATTGTGCAACGCGACGCTGGCGCGACTCAATCCAGGTAGCAAAGCAAGCGCTCGCTGTAACGGTTCAGTTAAATAAGTAATGACAAGTACGTAACCTGATAAAACAGTGGCATTAAGAGGCGTAAATTTGGGCAAAGCGAAGACTAATAAACCGACAATTACCAAGAATATTAATTGTCCAACGCCGTTAGAAATACCGAATAGTTTTACACATTCAATGTCGTAATAAAGAGTTGCTGCCGCTGTGATTTTCAGTTCTTCATTGACAAAAGCTTGATGGCGTTTGCTATTTAATTTTAGTTCTTTAATTCCATTAGTAATCGTGTGAAAATGTTTAAATAAATTATCTTGCTCTTTTCGGGCAAGGCTGAGAAATACCTGAGCTTTTGCTGACAAAATTTTCAGCAATACTAAGGCAAATGTTAATGCGATCGCCGTCACTAAAAATACTACCCACGACAACCAGTACAAGTATACCAAGCAACCTAAAATTAGTGCAATATCAATCCACAAAAAGGGGATGCTACCAATCGTGTTGCCAATCATTTCGGTATCTTCTGTTAAAGTGGCTATAATCCGATTCGTCCCGATTTCTTCTAGATGCCGAAGGGGACAAGCTAAGATCCAATCACTTAATTTCAACCGCAGTTCGTAAACGCTATTGTATGATACACTAGATAATAAATACTGAGATATAAGATTAGTTAAAAAAGCGACGGTTGCTAATCCAATAAAACCTAAAAAGAGTTGTTCTGTTTGATTGACATTGCTACTAATGGCATTATTAATTAACGCAATTAATGAAGCGCTACAAGCCCCGCTGATTGAACCTGTGAGGGCTGCGATCGCAACTGTAAACCAAGACGACTGGAGGAGAAACCACATCATCTTCATGATAATTCAACCTCAAAAAATGATTTTTATTTTGGGTTTTATAAAATACTAGAAATTAATTTTAAATTTCCAGGGTTTTTTTCAAATCGTGTTCCACATAATCTGGTTCACGAAATGGCTTACCATCTATCTCTACCCAAGCATGAGCTTCAAATGGTTTAAGCTTCACTCCTGTACACCATAAAACTGACTGACCTTTGCTTAAAGCGAAAAGTACGAAAGCTAATGAGAATTCTAAGCAAGCAGATCTTCCCAAATAAAATGAGCTAGATTGATGTATGGCTGTCCACGCAGTGTCTGCTTCTTCCCTGCTCATTTTACGAAAGTAGGAACGTCTTGCTAGGCGAATAAACTTGACAATCGTTATAAGAGAAAAAAGTCGTAGCATGACATGTGCTGCGGTTAGAGCCAACAAACCTCTGAGCCTATCTACCCCTTTTAAGCTTGAGTCAATCGAACTCAATGACATTATTTTACTCATGATCGATATTTACTCCTGACACTAACGTTTATTGCCAATCTAGTTTTTAACTCAGTTATACTTGCTTAAAAAAATATTATAATTATTACTTAGCCAGCCACAATAGCTAGTTTATATACCGCTGGGTCTTCTGTCAAGCAAGCCAGCTTTTAGCAGAGAAAAAACAAAATTCTCCATATCTTTTTTAATCACATCTTTTGAGGCATTATATGATTTTGATACTTCGTTGATTGCCAAATCAAATGAGTCATATTTTTCCAAAGCTTGCCAAAATTCAACTGCACTGTCTTTTAAAGCATAGTAAGTGTTTTTACGTAAATCCATTAAGATTATAACATCTTCAAGTATCGTTGTGGTAACGTATTTGGGAATATAAAATTTTGGCATTGTAATTTGTCCTGTTAAATACAAACAATGAAAATTAGCATCTTTAGACTTTAAGCATTTTCACTTTAAATAAGCTCGATCAAAAAAATGGTTAGACTTAAGTACGCTACGCAGCCAAAACTCAACTTCTAATGTAATTTCAAATTGGCATAAACCTATATTAAATCCCATGCTAAAATTTTCTATTGCAATCCTAAATTTTTCTACGTCTATTAATCCAAGGTCTGCTAAACAGGAACTTTGGAGCAATTCATTAACCTGGGTTTGATTCTGCCGTATGCCGTCAAACATATCACGCGTGTAGTCACCTTTAGTTGTTCTGTTTAGTATAATCTCTGGTAAATCATAACGAAAGGCTGCATGTAGTAGTGGCTTAAACATAAATGGAGTGGTTTTTTCCTCAGTTCTTGCACAGAGACAAGCATCAACTACCAATGAGTCCAAATAAGGGACATCTAGATTGACGCCATAAATTTCAGCTACCTGCTGGAGAATCCTGCAACTGCGCCCCATAGCATAAATACTCTCAATAGCACCATGCTGACCTGGCTGGTTTGAAAATGGTTTAGCATCTGCCATGTACTGTTGTAACTGCTGTATGACCAACTCAGTGGTTTTTTGTGTATACCAACTAGCACAACTTGGAGGACTAGACCAAGCTATAATTTTCTGAATTTGTTCATATGATATTTGACCACTTTTTAGTTTTTTAGTTTGCTGCAACAGCCAACAACGGTAAGAGGTAGTTGCCAGCTTTACAGAATTACTTATTAAAGCTATTGGTGAAATATTTTTAACTTTTGCCCAACCAAAAGAATGCCTAATTAGTGTACCTAAATGTGCATTCTGAACAAGATCTGCCAGATATGAATAGGGTGCCAAAAGAACTGCGTCACCACCATCTCCGCTCAGATGCAACTGAGAGCCTTTCGACTTAACGACTTCTAGACCATAGAGAAATCGGCCCAAGGTAGTCGCAACTGGCGCAGGCTCATCGGTCATTGGCATTTCATCCAGATTGCTATAAGCCATAGGAAATTTGTTACTATCCAAAACTACGGAGCTAATATTGGGATAAAAACTAGCCGCCTGCTGTGCATACTTTAAATCTTCCAGCTCAGTAACAGAACTACTTGCAAACGTTATAGTGTGCAATTTACGACCCTGATTAGCTAAAGTTTTAGCCGCTATTAAAGATAAGCTGGTAGAGTCCATACCACCACTCAGATCGCTAGTTACAATGTCGTATAAATCTACTCTTCGTTCAACAGCAGCGATCAACTGTTCTCGTAACTGTTCGGCTGCTTCTAACCTGTCTTTAAGCTCTGTTGGCTCTGTCCAGTATGGCTCACAGACAACCTTGCCAGGGGATACTTGCAGATAGTGGCCTGGAGGAACTATTTGTATGTTGCAAAAAGGAGAGGAATTTTTATCTATACCTATCATTCCAGGATACATTAGCCAAGCAGCAAGCCAAGATAAATTTACTTTTGCATCGATCAGTTCTTTTATCGCAACACAATGCGAAGAATACACGATCGAAGAATTTTTTACCGTGTAAAATATGGGCTTAAGGCTTGCTATATCTGTAAAAATATAATTTTGATTCCCATCTTTGACAATAAGGTTGTAATTACCTGGCAACTTCATTAAAATCCTGTAATCTTTAGTTCTTACAGCCAAATTAATTTGGTCAAAGAGAGGCTCACTATGTATCAATAATCGACCAATAATCGCCAGCTCGACTTCTCCCTGAGATAAGTAAAAATAGTCAGTTTTCTTCCAAGACCCGCAGAGGAAAAGATAACTTTTGTCTTTCCATATAATCTGAGAGTTACAAGGATTTGCGAAAGCTAGAGCAACATCTTCAGCTTCAGCTAAAAAGCCATAAAACCAACGAAATATTGTTTGCTTCATATCTTTAATTAAGCTTTGAGTTTTATACAATGCCGATCAAAAATTGTTGTTATAAAGTCTTAGTATCTGTAAATTTTCACTCTCAAACTACCCACAACTTTTATTATTAGTTCTTGAAAACAGTATTTATCATGCTGTTGTGAAAATATTTTGTAGCGCGAGCACCACGCTCGCGCTATAGTCTACAGAACAAGCGGAAACGTTACAACCATAAGATACCCTACTTACCAGTAGAATCTTCTCTGATCTCGCGTGTCAGCTAAACCACCACCCAACGTGGCTTCAACTACGTTGCCCAGTGGCAATAGTTGGGGAGCTTTATATGGCTTCAGTTTGATATCTTGAGCTTGGTTTTGTAAGGATTGATGATCGGTGTTCATACACTTCTCCTTTTTCAGCTTTTAGTAACTGCTTTTATAAATATATCACTAAGCCAGCAACTTTTGGCTCAAAGCATTCATAGTTTTTTTTTTATCATAGATGGCTTGAGGTATTAAAAAAGCTTTTCAATTCAGATTTACCATATCGAATAAAATTAAAAATAAAACTCAAAGAGATACAGCAAAATATTTGAATAGAGAGAAAAAACATGAGCGATAAAGTAGACTATGCCTTGACGGATATTGTGATGGATGCCTATGTTTTAAAACCAGATGGGTACCCGATTCCCCAAAGTTCTTCTCCAACAGTTATTGCTGCTGCATTACGGCTTTTACAGGTGCCTCCAGGTGCGAGGGTTTTGGAAGTGGGGACGGGTTCAGGTTACAGTACGGCTTTGTTGGCTCACCTTGTGGGATCTGACGGCTTTGTCGTTTCTTTGGATGTAGACTCAAATCTGGTTAAACGTGCCAGCAGTTTATTGACCAAAAATAATTTAGCTAACGTAAAAGTTGTGGTGGCAGATGGTCGATCGGGCTGCTCGACAGAAGCACCTTTTGACCGCATTATTGTTTGGGCAACTGCGGATATAATCCCACACACCTGGATCGAACAATTATCTCCGGGCGGGTTAATTGTTGCACCTGTCCGATTAAGGCAATTAGCTGCTACTACGGCGATCGCGCGGGTACGTTTGGATACCAATAAAAACCCGATCGGAGAACGGGTAATTCCTGGGGGGTTTGTCCCCTTGACAGACAAACCCTTAACTCATTGGTATGGCCCCGCTCAAGATGCCGACATTAAGGCTGAAATAAAGATAGAAAATGCTGAAATGGAGACAGATGTAATCTGGGCTAGTGCTGAGTGGTTGCGGCAAGAACAACAAATAGGGGAAGCAGAACAAATCCTGGAATTGATGCAAGTAGCTTCACGCCAGGAGGGCCCTCTCTACCCCGATGAGGATGTGGAAGCTTTGCGCGCTTACTTGTTGGCTACCTATCCAGAAGGTTTCACAACTGCATATACGCAGAATCTCGGACCAGCTATTGGCTGCAGTCAGCCTGGAAGTCTAGCTATGCTGTCTCTGTGTGGCGAGGGTTATGCAGCAGCAGGGGAACGCGATGCGGCAGTAAAGCTTTCAGACTGGATTTCTAGCTGGCGTGCTAGTGGGCGATCGGGTTTTGAGCAATTGCGACCTGTTTTAAAGTACGTTCAGTGCGGCTATCAAGTAGGGGTAACGCTGTAGTAAGGTCTTTAGTCCTTCTTTCTGAATAAAAAAAGAAAGGACTAAAGTCCTTACTACAAACGGCGCAACCGCAATATTTTTAACAGGGTGTTGAATTGATCGGGTAAAGGTGCGATCGCCTCAATCAATTCTCCTGTTACCGGATGCTGCAAAGTCAGCCTCCAAGCGTGCAGGGCTTGTCCGGTTAAATTCACGCCGATCGAACGGTTGGAACTGTAAACGGGGTCGCCGACAATCGGGTGTTTGATTTCGGCTGTGTGGACGCGAATTTGATGGGTGCGTCCGGTTTCTAATTGATAGTGGATTAAGCAATAGTTGCCGAGTCTTTCTTGAATTTTCCAGTGAGTAACTGCGGGGCGGCCGCCTTTTTCTTCTGGTACTACTGCCATTTTTTTGCGGTCTGTGGGATGCCTGCCGATGGGTAGGTCTATTGTGCCTGTTTCGGTGTTAGGAACTCCGTAAACTACGCCTAAATATTCGCGGCGGGCGGTTTTGGTTTTCAGTTGGGCTTGCAGGTGTTGGTGGGCAATGTCGGTTTTGGCGATCGCGATCGCACCTGTTGTATCTTTGTCTAATCTGTGGACGATTCCGGGCCGGTGAACTCCGCCGATTTCTGCTAGGGGACAATGGGCTAAGAGAGCGTTGACTAATGTACCGTCTGGGTGTCCGGCTGCTGGGTGAACGACTAATCCGGCTGGTTTGTTGATGATAATTAGGCTGTCATCTTCGTAGAGGATAGACAGGGGAATTGCTTCGGCTTGTAAGGATGTGGGCTGGGTTTCGGGTAAGGTGAGGTGGATGCGATCGCCCGTTTTTACTGAGATTTTTTTCGAGGTGCAGGTTTGGTCGTTGACTTTGACGTGGCCTTGTGATATGAGGGTTTGCACGCGCGATCGGGATAAGTCTGGTATCTGGTTTGACAGCCAAATATCTAATCGTTGAGTAACATTAATCGGGTTAAATTCCTCTGTATTTTCTACTGTATATATCTGTGCCGCCGTCTCTGTTTCTATCATTTAATTAATTTTTACAGTTTTTGCCGATTTTATCAAGCAGGAATTACGCAAAGATCAGACGGCGGTTGAAACCGCGTCTATAAAGACAAAACCCGCCTCCGCGGGTTGAAGACAAAGGCAATACAAATTACGTTATCCTCTTCATTTATCCTCTTCAGTCCGCGGAGGCGGACATCGTTTGTATAGCAGCGGTTTTAACCGCCGTCTAATCTTTTATTCTAGCATTTTTTAGTCTAATTGTCAATGCAAGCGACAATTATCGCAGTGGCCGCACCGCATAGATTGAGATTCATTGGTAAAGCCAAAAGCTTGCAGCAAAAATTGCCACCGGCACTTTCGATGTTTGAGATATTGTGCCATTTCAGCAGCGGCGGTAAAATTTTGTTTTGCGCCTTTTTGCTGTGCAGATTTATTGATAACATAATTAAAAGGATCTTCCCATGTTAATTGTCCGCTGCTGTGCAAGATGGAAAGGGCGAGATCGCTTTCGGGAAATTCGCGAGAAACAGCTTCTATATTTCCTTTAACTGGCAGTTGTTGGGCTAACTGCTGCGCTTCTCGGTATTGCGATCGCAATTTATCTTGAAAAAACTCCTTTCTTTGTTTGTCTTCGGGATAAAGCAAGCCCGTAGGTTCGCTAATCAATGTCAGGGCGATCGCCGATTTGCCGTCGCGTCCGCCTCTACCAATTTCCTGAATGTATTCCGATAATAGCAAAGGTGCTTGAAAATGCACAACCCACCGCACATCCGGCTTGTTAATTCCCATCCCGAAGGCGGAGGTACACACCACAAATTTAAGATCGTTGTTCAGCCAAGCTGTTTCGATTTTTCGCCGCGATTCTGGACTCAAACCTGCATGATATGCTGCGGTTTCACAGCCTGATTCTTCCAGCAAATCCGCCAAGTTTTCGCTATCTTTTCTAGTGCGGACGTACACTAAACCTGCTTGTTTTGATCGAGCTTTGATAAAATTTAATAATTGCTGTTTGCGTCCTCTCGGAGTCCAAACTGTTTGAACTTGCAGGTGTAAGTTAGAACGGTAAGGACTTAGGAGAAATGCTTCGGGTTTTTGCAGTTGCAAAACATTTTTGATTGTTTTTTGTGCTTCCGGGTTGGCGGTAGCGGTGAAAGCTGCGATCGCCATTTTACTTCCTTGCGGTTTAGCTTTCAACAAAGCCGACCGCACTGTCCCCAAACGGCGGTAAGCTGGTCTAAAGGTATCGCCCCACTGCACTAAACAGTGAGCTTCGTCTAATATCAAACCGTCTATTTGGATTTGCGGCTGACTGATAATTTCCCAAACTGGTTTGCTGAGCAATGTTTCGGGAGACAGGTACAGCAATCGCAATTTATTTTGTTGCAGCAATTGCATCGTTTGTCGGCGCTGCTGTGTTGGAATTTGACTGTGGAGGATAGAAGCGGGGAGATTGCGATCGCGCAATTCTTGCACTTGATTTTCCATCAGCGCGACTAAGGGCGAAACTACCAAAGTCAAGTTTGTTTGTAACAAAGCTGGTAGTTGAAAGCAGATTGATTTTCCGCCTCCTGTCGGCATAATTATAATTGTATCTTTTCCGGCTAACAAATTGCCGACTATTTCTCCTTGCGGCGGTCGAAAGTCGTCGTATCCCCAGATTTTTTGGAAGGCGGCGCGGGCTTGATTTAATGATGTGGGTTCTGGTTGGTATTTCATTTTATTTCCAAATCAGAAGAGTTAATTATAGCAGACAGGAATTACGCATCAATGACAATTACACTCGCCCTTGCGACTTCAGAAACCGGGTTTCTTCGTAGGCTTTTCGTTACTAATCGCAAAATTTTCTTAGAAACCCGGTTTCTCGCTCATGGGCGTCAGCCGTTAAACTGTCCGAAGTGTTATTTTAATAGCAGTTAATAATTTTACTCGAATTTGAATTATGAACGCAAGCACCTTGAGCGAAGTTTTCAGCTATCGACAAAAGACTTGTGAGCTTTCCGATACAGCAGGGGCGGTAGAGGCGTTACATGAAGATGGTTTTGCGCTGATTCCCGGTGTGCTCGACGAGTCGGAAATCGTGGCAGCCCGGGAAGCACTCGATCGCCTGCAACCCTTCGGACTTGATGGTAGCAGTTGGAGTGAATTGAACAAACATTTTAAATGCGTGTTTAATCGCGATCGGCTGTGGCTTTCCTATGCCGATCGACCTGGTATTATTGAATTGGCAGAAGCATTGATGGGCAGCGATTGCCACATTATCGGCATGACTGCATGGAAAAGCGGGCCCGGTTACGACGGTTGGCGCGTCCACGTCGATCAGGTGTTTGTGCCACTGCCCGAAAGCGTGTTTGCTGTTAGCGGAGCCCTCGAAGAAAATCGCACTTTTCAACTGCCAGTATGGATCTGTACAGCCCATTTCTATCTCAGCGACATCACAGAAGACCTCTGTCCTACCTATATTATTCCTGGCAGTCACAAATCGGGTAGAAAACCCGAACGCGGGGAAGAAACTTGGAACGGACACTCCCTAGAACCAGTTTTGTGCAAAGCTGGAGATGTGCTGTTTTTCCGCAGTGAAATTTGGCACTCTGGCGGCAGAAATACCACTGTCGATGGTAGTCGCTATATGCTGCAAGTTCATTATTCCCACCGCAACATCGCGCAGAAATTTTCGCCTTGGCCGTGGCAGTTCAATCCCGAAATTATCGCTACCGCTACAGAGCGGCAACTGCGACTTTTAGGCAAACATCCTGAGTCAAATTACGGTTAAAATACATTGCTAATTTTGTTTGAGGCGCGACCGACAAATAAACGGAAAATGTCATATTTATTTGAGAGTTGGAGTTTTGGATTTGAGATTGCGATCGATTCTAGAGGCGGGTAAATCTCCGAATATCTTGAGCAATCCAAAATCCAAAATCCAAAATCTCAAATCGCCTAAGATTGACCGTCTCGGCGGCCGAGTTCGTAAACGCCGCCGCCAATACAGGCGATAGTACCCATAGATACCGCCCAACCAGTACCCAGAGACCATTCGACTCCCCAATTGCACAATCCGCCCGCAATCAAAAAGGGCACAATGCTCAACAGCGAAGCATAAAAGGCATTTTGAGCTTCTCTGGCTTGGCGGGTTCTTTCAAACTCGGCTTCGGAGGTGTAGAGGGATCTTTCGGCAAAATTCATCCAGCGGTTGAGTTGCAGGATTACCCATTCTGTCAGGGGCGACAGACCCCAGTACAGGGCTAAAGACCACAAGGAGGCACCGGCGATCGCAGTTGCGTCTATGGCAAAACTAAAAGGGAAAATTTCAGTAAGCATTGCTTATGTGTGTTATAAATTTGAGATTTCAGACTGCATCCAAAATCCCGTACTAAACTATAGTGTCAAACAAAAGCTCGATCGAATTCAACCGCAGCACAAATTTCACCGGGCCAATGACTTTCTGTTCGCTACAATATTTAAGCCGAAGGCTTGACACCAGTTCTCTATGCAGTAAGATACACCTTGGTTAACTGATTCGCTAGTAGATTCAGCACGCGAGGCAATCTTGCAGCGAATTGGCACAACAGACAACGCAGATTCGCCAACACATTAAACTTTCAGGAGTTAAATAAATCGTGCAAGACTCTAGGGGCCCGCTGACGGTTAAACGCTTTTTTCGCCTTAGACCGATACTACTGTTAGTTCTTTCGCTCTGTATCGTGGTGATTAGCCCTTATTTGCAGCAGGAGTTGGTCAAGGCTCAGTCAGCTTTACCAACCAAAATCGCTACGGGTAAGTTGTGGCAAGAAGCTTCTTTCCCAGTCGAAAATTTTGAAGCCTACAGTTCCACCTTCGGCCCCCGTGGTGGAGATTTTCATTACGGTTTGGACATGGCGGCGCCAGAAGGTAGCTATATCCGCAATTGGTGGGGCGGTCAAGTGGTGGAAGTTTGGGAAGATGGCAGGTGCGGCACTGGTATGGTGGTGCGATCGGGAGATTGGGAGCACATCTACTGTCACCTCGGAGGTAAGGTAGAAAAAGTTAACGGCGGGCGCTATTATGTCGATCGCGAAGGCAGCATGAAAATTTGGCAGGGTCAAACTGTGCCGGCTGGTGCGAGAATTGCCAGAGTGGGAATGACTGGCCGCACGACCGGCCCTCACCTGCATTGGGGCTTGAAGTACGGCGGCCGCTGGGTAGACCCGGCTTTGGTACTTCGCGAAATGTATTCCAATCAGTCTTAATTAGTCATTAGTCATTAGTCATTAGTCATTAGTCATTAGTCATTAGTCATTAGTTAAGATAAAGAGTCATTAGTCATTAGTTAAGATAAAGAGTCATTAGTCATCAGTCATTAGTCATTTTTTTGGGTTAGTAGTAAAGTGCTTCAGGCACACCCTAAAAATAGAGTCGGTGCATAATTCCTACTTAGTTAACTAATGACTAATCACTAATCACCAATGATTGATGACTAATGATTCTTTACCTGAATTAATGACCAATGACTAATGACTAAGGACTAATGACTCTTTACCAACTGACAACTGCTTTCCTGTCAACTGCTTTCCTGTCAACTGCCAACTGCTTTGCTGTCAACTGCTTTGCTGTCAACTGACTCTTTACGCTGGTTCCAACTCTTTTTTGGTCAACTCGGCGTATCGATCGACAATTTTGCGGAATTCATCACCGTCGATCGTTTCTTCATCCAACAGCACTTCAACCAGCTTGTCTACCAAATGGCGGTTTTCGCGGATAATCCGGCGGGCTTCTTCGTAGCAGTGAATAGCAATTTCCCGGACTTGCCGATCGATCTTGATAGCCATTTCTTCGGAATACTCGGCCCGCGAATTCCAGCTTTGGCCCAAAAACACCTCATTGTTCGGACTTTCCAAAGCCACAGGCCCCAAATCCGACATTCCGTAAAGCGTTACCATCTGTCTCGCTAGTTTGCTGACTTCTGTGATATCGCTGCTGGCGCCGAGAGTTACTTCGGCATCGCCATAAATTTCAGCCTCTGCAGCCCGTCCCCCCAAAGCTACTGTAATCCGGCTTAACAGCCACGCCCGACTCCTCAAACCTTCACTGTCGATCATTTCGTCGTCGAGCACGTAGTTAGCAAAGCCTGCGATACCGCCGGAACGCGGAATAATCGTGACTTTTTCTAGGGTGTCGGTGTTTTTGAGCATGGCTGATACGAGGGCGTGTCCGATTTCGTGGTATGCTACAAGCCACTTTTTCTTGCTGTCGAGCAGCGGATTCAGAGTCAGCCCGATCGTGATTCGGTCGATCGCATCGTGAATTTCTAAGTTACTAATCGTGTCTTTGCGCCGCCTCGCGGTGAGAATTGCCGCTTCGTTGAGCAAGTTTGCCAAGTCAGCGCCGGAAAAGCCGGGAGTGCGGCGGGCGATCGTGTCTAGGGCAACTTCTGGGTCGAGTTTTTTGTTGCGCGCGTGCACTTGCAAAATCCCCAAACGTCCTTTGTAGCTGGGTAAATCTACCGTTACTTGTCGATCGAACCTGCCGGGCCGCAGCAGGGCAGTATCGAGTACATCAGGGCGGTTAGTAGCAGCAATCACAATCACGCCGCTGTTACCCTCAAAGCCGTCCATTTCTGTCAGCAACTGGTTGAGGGTTTGTTCGCGTTCGTCATTTCCACCGCCGATACCAGCGCCGCGCTGCCTTCCTACCGCGTCTATTTCATCGATAAAGACAATGCAGGGGGCATTTTCTTTGGCTTTTTTGAACAAGTCGCGGACGCGGGAAGCGCCGACTCCGACGAACATTTCGACAAATTCGGAACCGGAGATGCTGAAGAAGGGGACTGCTGCTTCGCCTGCGATGGCTTTTGCCAGCATTGTTTTACCGGTTCCCGGAGGCCCGATTAACAAAACTCCTCTGGGAATTTTCGCGCCTATGGCGTTAAAGCGTTCGGGTTTTTTGAGGAAGGTGACGACTTCTTGCAGTTCTTCTTTGGCTTCTTCGATCCCTGCTACGTCGTCGAACATCACGCCGGTTTTGGCTTCCATTTGGAAACGGGCTCGGGATTTGCCGAAGTTCATGGCATTTCCTTGGGATTGGGTCGATCGGCGCACAATAGCCATCAACACCGCCAACACTGCAAAAATCACCAGCAAGTTTATTACTAAACTGACTGCCGCGGCATTGTCGGCTGTTTGTTTGACTTCAAAGTCAATCTTTTTGGCGCGGATTTGCGAGTAAAGTTCTCGGTTGTTGTAATCGAACAGAGTAACAGTTTGTTCTCCATCGGTTTTTTGATTTTTTAGCTTAACTTTTGCAGTTCTTTGAGTTTCGTCTATTTCGATTTTACTGACTTGCCCTTTCTCTATGTTGTCCATGAGTTTGCTGTAACTCATGGTGTTAGGCGCGCTGTCGGCAAAAACCGGGGGCGAGAGCAATATTCCTTGAGAAATCACCAAACCGCCCAGGATGCGCCAAAGATTCCGTCCGGGCATTGATTTTTTATGATTCTGCTGGCTCGATTTGTCTTTGTTTACAGCTAGATGCCCCAGCCATACCTGTTTCCAAGAATTTTTCATATTGGTTTTTTGCCCGAGGTTGAAGACTGCCAAGATTGACCGCTTTTGATTTGCTACATTCATTTATTTTAACAAGATGCCGGGTGTTGGATGGGTTTCTCTGTCGCTGGCTTCTCAAGAGTCCGCTTGAGAGGGCAGGTTTTGAATCCACTGCCACTGATAAACCGGGTTTTTTACTGAATTTGGGGCTTCGATCGGGGATTTTGCTCAAAAAACCCGGTTTCTCGGTCACGTCTACTCAACTTACGGACAGCGACTCAGAAACCGGGTTTTTTCCCAAATCTGTGGCTTTAATCAAGAATTTTGGCAAAAACCCGGTTTCTCGGCCACGTCCATAAATCTCAAATCTCAAATCGATTGACAGTTGCCGATCGCACTTGTTATATTAACCATAGTCGTAATGAGTACGTCTTATTTCTGCAATTATTGTTTTTAAGTTTTATGGTGAAAATTGTCGGCATTGGTGGGAGTTTGCGGGCTGGATCTTACAGCCAGTTAGCGTTGAAGGTGGCAGCAGAACGGGCGCAAGCCCTGGGCGCGGAAGTTGAAATATTAGATTTGCGATCGCTCAATCTGCCCTTCTGCGACGGTGAGAATGATTATCTCGATTACCCGGATGTGGAAAAGCTGCGGAATGCGGTAAAGCAAGCCGACGCTTTGATTTTAGCAACGCCGGAGTATCACGGTAGCGTCAGCGGCGCTCTCAAGAATGCCCTCGATTTACTCACTTTCGAGCATTTGGACGGCAAAGTTGCGGGTGCGATTAGCGTTTTGGGAGGGCAAGTTAACAGCAACGCACTTAACGATTTGCGAACTATTTTGAGATGGGTGCACGCTTGGGTAATTCCCGAACAAATTGCGATCGGACAAGCTTGGAACGCTTTTAGTCCTGATGGTAAATTGTTGGATGAAAAATTGTCTGAAAGGTTTGATGAATTAGCTCGCAGTTTAGTAGAAAATACGCGGAAATTGCGAGGAATTTCTTAGTATAAGGACTGTTAGCTGTTATTTGTTAGTTGTTATTTGTTAGTTGTTATTGGAAATTGAGAAGTGGAAAGTGGCAATTCGTAGCAAGTAACCAATAACCAATAACCAATAACCAATAACCAATAACCAATAACCAATAACCAATAACCAATAACCAATAACCAATAACCAATAACCACTAACTACTGACTACTGACTACTGACTTCAAAATGGCATATCGATGATTTCTCCAAAAGGATACGGTACGTCGATCGCCATTCTTCCGGGTTTTGACTCGTACTTATCAATCCACTTTTTCGCTAATTCCAAAGCTTCTTCCTCAGTTTTGGCATTTTGGACGGCGACGTGGCGGTTGCCGCGGCTATCCCAAACTTCGACGTAGAATACTTTCTGGGATTGCATAATCCAACCTTTTTGACAACTCCCCAGCCTGAAGGCGTGGGGATTCTTCCTTCACCCAACATCGCCTCTAAAAGCAGTGCCTTTAGATGGTCTTACACGTTGTCCAGAAGCAGTAGCGAGATGCCCTCCCGCCAAAATTCGTAAACCTTCATCTCTGATGTTGATAGCCGCGTTGATATCCCTGTCATGCCTCATGTGGCATTTAGGACATTGCCAACTACGTATCTCTAAACTCAGAATATCTATTTGATGCAAGCAGTTATTACAAGTCTTTGAACTCGGGAAAAATCGCTCTACTTCAATATATATTTTCCCTGACCATTGGGCCTTGTATTTTAACATGGTGCAAAATTTACTCCAGCCAGCGTCAGTAATTGACTTGGCTAGCTTGTGGTTTTTCACCATGTTTTTTACGGCGAGATTTTCTACTACGATGACTTGGTTTTCATCAACTAATTTACGACTTAGTTTGTGTAAAAAATCTTCTCGGCATCTAGTAATTTTTACCTGGATTTTAGCAACTTTAATTCGTGCTTTGTTCCTATTAGCAGAACCCTTGTGCTTGCGGCTGAGTTGCTTTTGCTTTTTAGCAAGTCTTACCTCATATTTGCGATAATATTTGGGATTGCCGTGCTTGGTTCCATCTGAAGTAATGGCATAATGAGTTAATCCCAGATCTATGCCTACAGCTTTACCTTCTGATGTTGAATATGGCTGGTTTTTACCGTCATCATAGAGACAAGCTGCATAGTATTCCCCAGATGGTGTCAGAGATACAGTCACAGACTTTAATTTCCCGACGGGAAATCGAGATATTTTGCCGTAAATTTTACCTAATTTTGGCAAAATTAAGTAGCTACCATCTAGTTTTATTTTTTGAGGAAAACGAATAGATTGCTTTTGTTCCTTCTTCTTAAAATTTGGATACTTAGCCCTCTTTTCAAAGAAATTTAAGAAGGCAGTAGACAGGTCTAACGCTGCTTGCTGCAAACATTGTGATGGAGGTTCTGTTAACCATTCATGTTCTTTTTTTAAAGATGGTAGTAGGTTAATTATCTGATTACGACTTAAACCTTTACCTGTTGCTTTGTAGGTTTCGTTAGTAAGGTTGAGAGCAAAATTGTAAAACCATCGCGCACAGCCAAACGACTTAGCCAGCAATGCCGCTTGCTCGTCGGTTGGATAGATTCTGTACTTATAGGCTTTTAACACATAGCTTACCAAACCACTCATACTATGGTAAACTAAAGTGAGCTAAATGTAAAGTTCCCCTACAAGGGGGAGGTTTTAACCCTCCGCTACGCTCCACCCAATTTTTATGATAACTATCTGCTGGTTCCATAGTTGAAATCCTTAAATCATCGGGCGGGGAGTTGGACTGGCGACCTAATTGTAAATATTGCACCGTGTAAAATGAATTTTACGGGGGTTTCTATAGTATTTTTGGAAAAAAGTCAGTTTTACGGTTAACCTCATGACTAGACTCCTGAAGCAATTATTTAACTGGAGAAAATATCTCCAACCAGTGGCGGCGACGATCGCGATCGCCCTAATCGCCTCGCAGATAGCGGTGTTGCCGGCATTGGCGGCTGGCGTGTACGACTTTCCCCTGTTGTCGGCGGGCGATCGAACTTGGGTGTTCGACAAAGGCGACGTACTCAGCCGCAGCAGCGAAAGCAATATCAACAGCGAACTCGACAAGGTGGAAAAGCAAACTGGCAAAGAAGTCAGGTTTGTCACCATCCGCCGCTTAGACTACGGCGAAACAGTTGCCACTTTTACGGATCAACTATTTGAACAGTGGTTTCCCACAAAAGAAGACCAGGCTAATCAAATTTTACTCGTTCTCGACACTGTTACCAACAGCGCGGTAATTCGCACCGGGGAAGGGGTGAAATCCCTGCTACCCGATGAAATTGCCCAGAGTGTAGCAGGGGAAACCCTGCAGGTTCCCCTGCGGGAAGCTAACAAATACAACGAGGCTTTGACGGAGGCCAGTTCGCGCATTGCTACTGTTATGTCTGGTGAACCAGATCCGGGCGCGCCTAAAGTTGTTGACAACATTCAAGTTGAAGGCACCTTTAAAAAAGCTGAAGAAACAGAACAAGGTAATGCCACAGTTGTTGTGGTTGTGCTGTTGGTGTTGGCGACAGTGATTCCAATGGTGACTTATTTCTGGTACCAAGGTTTTTCGTAATCGCGTACTGCTAAATCCGATTAGTTACCTTTTTCTCCAGAAATTAGGGCGAGACTGGACTAATCTTGAACGTATTCTCGATCGCTCAACAATGCAAGTTCTGCCCGTACAAATTCCCGTCCCAGATAAGCCGCGTGATCTAACATTGTCACCGGGCTGGGGCGGGTTTCTTCTAGGATTTTGACGCAAAGTTCTTTGGCGGTTCTGCCGCTAAACAGCGTCCACTGAGTGCGTTCTACCTTGCCACGGGCGGGGATGGGTTTGCCGGTTTCGGGATCGACAGCCAGGCCGCGATCGTCGATGATGTTGGTGAAGTGTTTGGCACAAATTAAGCTGGTTTCGCGATCGAGATAGATGATGAAGTAGCCGCCCGGATCGAGTTCGAGGTGGCGTTTGGAGAGGTTGTCATCGATGGCGGTGAGGTTTTCCAAGGTTTGACTCATGGTGAAATAAAGCAGACAATAGCTGTAATTTTTTTGGCTGTTTCTAGTTTAGTCGGCTGCGGGACAAGTTTGGGAGTTTTTGGGCGATCGACATTACAGGCGATATCGGCAGACACGGCAATTTCCTGTCCGTCGCGGGGTTTTTGTTTGAATGAGTATTATTAACCGCAGAGAGCGCAGAGAACGCAGAGTGAAAGAAGAAAGAGAAACAAAATCTGTTATCATTAGTTTTGGCAAGATTTAGCATTAAATTATTGATGAAATTTATAGATTTATTTTCGGGAATAGGAGGTTTCAGACAAGGTTTTGAGAAAGTTGGCTTTGACTGCATTTTTTCCTGCGAAATTAACACCAAATGTCGAGAAGTGTACGCAGACAATTTCGGCGAAGTGCCTTTTGCCGACATCAGTAACATCAATCCCGCCGAATTAGTAGACTTTGATGTTTTAGTCGCCGGTTTTCCGTGCCAACCTTTTAGTATCTGCGGCAAAAAGCTCGGTTTTGAAGATACTAGAGGCACGCTATTTTTCGATATTTGTAAAATCCTTAAAGTAAAACAACCTCAAGTAGTTGTTCTCGAAAATGTCAAGCACTTAATCCATCACGACAAGGGAAATACCTTAAAAGTAATTATCGCTAGTCTGGAAGATTTGGGCTACAGCGTGAATTACAAAATGCTGAATGCTAAAGACTTTGGCATTCCCCAACACCGCGAAAGAATATTTATTATTGCAACTAAAGGTAAACCCTTCAATTTTTCATTCCTAAAAAGCAAGTTTCCTCCCAAACTCAGGGAATTTCTAGACGAGACGGGGGATTTTGAAATATTGGATAAATCAGAATATACTTTAATTGATTATCCGAGAAAGCAAGATTCGGGACTTGTGTTTGTAGGATACAGAAATAAAGGTACTTGGAAAACTGGGGTGAGGCCGAATACAGAACATTTGTCGAGGGTGCACAGACAGCCGAATCGCATTTATTCGGTGGATGGCGTGCATCCGACAATTCCTTCGCAAGAAACATCGGGCCGGTTTTTTGTCTATTTTCCCGATCGAGATTTGGTGAGAAAGTTGACGCTGAAGGAATGTTACCGTCTCATGGGTTTTCCTGAAGATTTTAAGAATTATCCGAGTGCGGGGGAAAGTTACAAGCAAATTGGGAATTCGGTTTGCGTGCCCGTGGTGGAGGCGATTGCGAAAGAAATATTAATCGGCGGTTGAAACTCCTTCTATACGAAGTCAGGACGATTCGCGGACTAAGGAATAATAGCACTTGAAATGATACAATATTAATTATAAATTCAATTTACACAAACTTTAAAATAGGATTGTTCACCCATGCAACTTGAAGACTATTTCGACTTTCAGCGGCCCGATGATATTCGCATAAAAGGAACGCGAATCGGCATTGAAACCATTCTATATGATTTCATCCATCGCAATCGCACTCCCGAACAAATTGCTCAAACTTATCCATCTCTAAACTTGGAACAAGTTTATGCTACTATCCTTTACTACCTGCACAACAAAGAGGCGGTTAGCAACTACATTGCTGATTGGTTGGAGTGGAGTCACCAGCAACTTAAAGCACAACAACTTAATCCTCCACCTGGTATTGCCAGACTGCAAAAATTGATAGCGGAACAAAAAGCTAAACAAATCACAAATGAGTCTGAATTATCTGTTAGATGAAAATGTCGATCCTAGCTATAAAGCTGAAATGCTGACACGCAATCCCGATTTGATAATTTGGTGCGTGGGCGAACCCGAAGCTCCGAGTCGAGGAACTTTAGATCCAGAAATTATTAAATGGTGCGAGGAATATAACTTTATATTGGTGACGAACAATCGTAAATCGATGCCCGTGCATTTGACAGATCATTTAGCTGAGGGTTGTCATATTCCGGGGATTTTTCTCCTCAATGCAAAATTAAGTATCGGACAAAATATTCGGCAATTGATTTTTATTGCTGAGGCATCTTTTGATGCTGAATATCAGGATCAAATAGTTCATTTGCGAGAAATTGTTTGAATAAATTTGTCATATCAATTTCGGTTGCACTCCTCATGACTGTTGACTGTTGACTGTTGACTCGATTTTATTATTCCGATGCAACCGGAAACGATATCAAGGCCGATCGCCAATTTCATCTTAACACAGGCTGAGTCGGACATAATATTAACAGTCACGGGCGCGTCAAGACTCCAAGAAACCGGGTTTTTTACCTAATCTACGGGCTACGATGCAAGATTTTTGTGAAAAAACCCGGTTTCTGACCATCCGCGCATCCAGGACTAATTCAGCAAACAAGTATTACGCTGGAACTTGAACTTTTTCACTGCCCGAAAGCTCAAACGCCGCGTGAATTGCTTTCAAAGCTGTGATACCCTGTGCCTCATCCACAACGCAGCTAATCTTAATCTCGGAAGTTGCAATCATTTGAATGTTGATTTGGTGCTGCGACAGCGCTTCAAACATCTTTGCCGCAACTCCCGGATGCGCTACCATCCCGGAACCGACAACGCTAACTTTGGCGATTTCTGTATCGACTGCTACTTCGCCCCAGCCGAATTCTACTGCTGATTTTTCTAGGACTGTTTTAGCTGCTTCTGCGTCAATTTGTGCTACGGTAAATGCAATGTCGCGCGTTAATATGCCGTCGATATTGTGACACCGCTGCGATTGAATGATCGTGTCTACGCTGATATTTTCTTCGGCTAAAAGTCCGAACATTTTTGCTGCTACTCCGGGTCGATCGGGCAATTGGCGAATTGCCAGACGCGCTTGATTGAGATCCAAGGCTACAGCCCTCACAGCGGGCGGTTTGTGGGATGATGAATGCAGCCCGACAGGGGAGTTGGCGACATCAAATGCTTTGCAAAGTTCGGCAACTGCCCGATCGCACTCTGCCGCATCGATCGTACAACTAACCTTCACCTCGGAAGTCGAAATCATCTGAATATTAATCCCCGCATCCGCCAAAGTATTAAACATCTGGGCTGCTACCCTCGGACGGCCGATCATTCCCGCACCCGCAATGCTAACTTTAGCTATGGGTCTTTCTTCTGCCCTCACTTCCGGTTCCCCCAATTCTGGGCGCGAATTCTTGCCGAGGGAGGGGACAATTGCATCTGCAACCGCCACAGCTTGATTCAGCGAATTTCGCCTCACCGTAAAGGCGATATCGTTAGTATTTCCCTCGTGAATTGACTGAATAATTAAGTCTACATCGAGGTTTTGCTGCGCGATCGCCCCAAACAACCGCGCTGCTACTCCAGGGCGATCGGGCAAGCGCAACAGCGACACCCCCGCCTGATCCAAATCAAACTCCACCGCATCCACCGCTTTCGCGAGCTCCAAGCCCTCCAAAGGCCGGGCGGATGGAGGGGGGGACACTACCCGCGTACCGGGCGCGTCACTCCAGCTAGAAAGCACCACCAGCGGCACACCGTAATTCTTGGCAATTTCTACGGCGCGCGGGTGCAGGACTTTTGCACCCAAACTCGCCAATTCCAGCATTTCGTCGCAGGTGATTTCGTCCATCAATTGCGCCTGTGCAACTAAGCGCGGATCTGTAGTCAGAATTCCGGGCACGTCGGTATAAATTTCGCATCTATCGGCCCGCAGCGCTGCGGCAAGGGCGACTGCTGTGGTGTCGGAACCGCCCCGCCCCAAGGTGGTAATTTCCAATTCTCCGGCGTTGGCGATGCCTTGGAAACCGGCGACGACTACGACTTTACCGCTATTTAACTGGGTTTCAACCCTGTTCGGGTCGATCCGCAAAATCCGGGCGCGGGTGTGGGCTGCTTCGGTGACGATGCCGACTTGGGCTCCTGTAAAGGAAATTGCGGGCTGTCCCATTTCTTGCAGTGCCATGCTCAAAAGCGCGATCGAGACTTGTTCCCCGGTGGAGAGCAACATATCCATTTCCCGCTTGCTGGGATTTGCGGAAATTTCCTTAGCCAGTTTCACTAAACCGTCAGTCGTTTTTCCCATCGCCGAAAGTACGACAACTAGGGAGTTTCCCAGCTTTACTGTTTTGACTGCTCGTCGCGCTACTTCCAAAATGCGATCGACTGTACCAACCGATGTTCCGCCGTATTTCTGAACAATTAGTGCCATAGGACTTTACACAAAAGTGATGCAATACTTTACTCTTAACCAATTAATACACGCAAACTCTGGATTATAGCGGATGTTTATCTTGTTTGTGAGGCTGGTGGTCGATCGGGCTTTTTGCAGCAGTCGGACTTATACACTCTCAATCAAGAAACCCGGTTTTTTACGAGAGCGATCGTTTTGGGCGAGTATTTGGGCATAGGAAGCTCTAAGTTTCAATCCCTAGAAGGGAGTGGAGTTGATTGCGGCGTTGCAGCGATATCAAGCCTTTTTCAACCAACCTGTTTCAATCCCTAGAAGGGAGTGGAGTTGATTGCGGCGTGTAAGTCCGCAGATTACCATTGACCCAGGTCAGGTTTCAATCCCTAGAAGGGAGTGGAGTTGATTGCGGCTAAATATGTTGTTGCCTTTTTATATTGCTACTTCGTTTCAATCCCTAGAAGGGAGTGGAGTTTATTGCGGCTTTGGAGCTTCACCAAGATTTTGTCAAGGGTGAGTTTCAATCCCTAGAAGGGAGTGGAGTTTATTGCGGCTTTACTGATTTCCACTCATTGCCTAATGGCTTAGAGTTTCAATCCCTAGAAGGGAGTGGAGTTTATTGCGGCATTGCGGCCTCCCCGGTAAGACAGGGCTAAGGGTGACTTAGGGTTTCAATCCCTAGAAGGGAGTGGAGTTTATTGCGGCGCTAGGGGGAGGGATGGCCCACACTACAATCGTTTCAATCCCTAGAAGGGAGTGGAGTTTATTGCGGCGCGATCTAACAGGTGTGCCGCCAATTCCAGGGAAAGTTTCAATCCCTAGAAGGGAGTGGAGTTTATTGCGGCACTCAAAACTTCAGGGTGTCTAAGTTTGAGAGTTTTGTTTCAATCCCTAGAAGGGAGTGGAGTTTATTGCGGCGTACACTGATACACTTCAACAATTTTGGGGAGCATCAAGTTTCAATCCCTAGAAGGGAGTGGAGTTTATTGCGGCTGATCGCCAACCGCACCGTTCGAGCCCATCGGATTGTTTCAATCCCTAGAAGGGAGTGGAGTTTATTGCGGCTTGACCTCGATCCGATGTCAAACGTGATCGCCAACCGGTTTCAATCCCTAGAAGGGAGTGGAGTTTATTGCGGCAAAATAACCACAGAGACATCCAGTTAATCGCCGTTTCAATCCCTAGAAGGGAGTGGAGTTTATTGCGGCAAGTGCGATCGGCAATCTAAGGAATATTTTATGGGTTTCAATCCCTAGAAGGGAGTGGAGTTTATTGCGGCAAGAGAGCCAAGAAAGCGTGGTGCGGGCAGCCCAGGGAGCTAGTTTCAATCCCTAGAAGGGAGTGGAGTTTATTGCGGCAATGCGGGTGACACATCAACTCACCATCAGGCGACCGGTTTCAATCCCTAGAAGGGAGTGGAGTTTATTGCGGCAATCATGAGTTTTTGAAAACTCAGACAAACTCGACAAAACCCGTTTCAATCCCTAGAAGGGAGTGGAGTTTATTGCGGCCAACAGTACATTATGAGCTATTGTTAATATGCTCCTCGTTTCAATCCCTAGAAGGGAGTGGAGTTTATTGCGGCATCAATGGAATTTTCTCTATCCCAATGAAGTCAAACTGATGTTTCAATCCCTAGAAGGGAGTGGAGTTTATTGCGGCGCTACAGAGCAGAAAGGATCGCCCAAAACCCAAAGTTTCAATCCCTAGAAGGGAGTGGAGTTTATTGCGGCGTTAACTCCCAAAGGGTCATGTGGAATAAAATCTATGAAGTTTCAATCCCTAGAAGGGAGTGGAGTTTATTGCGGCTCAATTTATTCCAGTGCCAATTCCCCGCCCAAAGGTTTCAATCCCTAGAAGGGAGTGGAGTTTATTGCGGCAATCATTGTGGTATCTCCCGCATCTGTAATGATTGTTTCAATCCCTAGAAGGGAGTGGAGTTTATTGCGGCGGCGAGGCCCGCAACGACAAGCGGCCGCTAATGTCAGTTTCAATCCCTAGAAGGGAGTGGAGTTTATTGCGGCGCGGTACGGCAAAAACTGAGGCTCAGAAACTAGCTTGGAAAGCTGAGTTTCAATCCCTAGAAGGGAGTGGAGTTTATTGCGGCCAAGCCATCATCGCTAGCGCCAAGCATGATTCGCACATCGCGTTTCAATCCCTAGAAGGGAGTGGAGTTTATTGCGGCGTAATTGTCATGTCATTAAAATAAAATCAGAGAGTTTCAATCCCTAGAAGGGAGTGGAGTTTATTGCGGCCGGATACTGGACATTTTACTGTCACGCCCTAGTGCTGTTTCAATCCCTAGAAGGGAGTGGAGTTTATTGCGGCGAGATTTTACCTCAATATTCCCTCGGCTCAATCCGGTTTCAATCCCTAGAAGGGAGTGGAGTTTATTGCGGCGCTCTTTTAGTTCAGGTGGTACAGCTTGTCGCGAAGTTTCAATCCCTAGAAGGGAGTGGAGTTTATTGCGGCTGTTGCCTGTAGATAAAGGCGATCGCACTTTTGGTTTCAATCCCTAGAAGGGAGTGGAGTTTATTGCGGCTTCGCTTGGCTAGCAGTCGAGCCGTCCAGCTTTTGCCACGTTTCAATCCCTAGAAGGGAGTGGAGTTTATTGCGGCTTTGTACTGACTGAGAAGGTGACGGAGCTAGTAATGGAGTTTCAATCCCTAGAAGGGAGTGGAGTTTATTGCGGCGTGGTCGCATCGGCTTCTGCCGCCGTAAGACCCGTTTCAATCCCTAGAAGGGAGTGGAGTTTATTGCGGCTGGATTGAGTCAGAAAGACAGCGGTTAGGATTCGCGTTTCAATCCCTAGAAGGGAGTGGAGTTTATTGCGGCGCTTCTGAGCTTAGTCATATGAGGAAAGGTAAGGTTTCAATCCCTAGAAGGGAGTGGAGTTTATTGCGGCGACAAATGGTTCATAGCCATCAAGTATGAGATTGGTTTCAATCCCTAGAAGGGAGTGGAGTTTATTGCGGCGCTTAGAATGAATAGTGTATTTTATATATTTATTTAAAGGTTTCAATCCCTAGAAGGGAGTGGAGTTTATTGCGGCCTGTACAAACTTTCTGGGATAGCTGTAGGGTTCAGGTTTCAATCCCTAGAAGGGAGTGGAGTTTATTGCGGCATTTTTAAAATAAATGCAACTACCCTGCTGACTATCCGTTTCAATCCCTAGAAGGGAGTGGAGTTTATTGCGGCGAATGTGAAAGACCTGTAACGGTCAACGATTGCAAGTTTCAATCCCTAGAAGGGAGTGGAGTTTATTGCGGCTAATTAATACTTACTATCCACTTATCAAAATACTCTGTTTCAATCCCTAGAAGGGAGTGGAGTTTATTGCGGCTGATTATTCATTATTTTGCTGATAAATGTCAATAGCCGTTTCAATCCCTAGAAGGGAGTGGAGTTTATTGCGGCGTTGCTAATCCCTCTCATCCCCTCGGATCTAGGCTGCTTAGTTTCAATCCCTAGAAGGGAGTGGAGTTTATTGCGGCTTGCGATCGTTGTTTTAGGTCGATCGCAATTCTTTACAAGTTTCAATCCCTAGAAGGGAGTGGAGTTTATTGCGGCTTTTATCGACAAAGTAAAAATGATGTGCTGCAAAATCGTTTCAATCCCTAGAAGGGAGTGGAGTTTATTGCGGCTCTTGCTCTTGTACTAAGCTAGCTGTCTCAGTAGAAGTTTCAATCCCTAGAAGGGAGTGGAGTTTATTGCGGCAGCGGGTAAATTGCTGATAATGTTTAAAGTCTGGGTTGTTTCAATCCCTAGAAGGGAGTGGAGTTTATTGCGGCGTGAAAATAAGAGATTCAGAGTTCACATTTTAGTTTCAATCCCTAGAAGGGAGTGGAGTTTATTGCGGCTAGATTTTGGCTTAAAGATTGCGGGTGTTGGTGGAGTTTCAATCCCTAGAAGGGAGTGGAGTTTATTGCGGCTCGAGCTCTGAGGTTTGACAGAGCGACACCCCGACTTGTTTCAATCCCTAGAAGGGAGTGGAGTTTATTGCGGCTTGTTTCGATTTCTTATTGAAATGGCGCACTCTTGGTTTCAATCCCTAGAAGGGAGTGGAGTTTATTGCGGCACCGACAATCAATGCTCTATCTTCAGTATCTTGTAGCCGCAAGTTTCAATCCCTAGAAGGGAGTGGAGTTTATTGCGGCCAAAAGACGATGCGACATCTCTTCAAAATCTAATTGTTGTTTCAATCCCTAGAAGGGAGTGGAGTTTATTGCGGCCCTGTATCCTTTTCCTTTCCTCGCTTCTGTGGCAATAATTTTGTTTCAATCCCTAGAAGGGAGTGGAGTTTATTGCGGCTCGTAAAAGTCGTCGCAGGTGCGTCGCGCTTCAACTTCTTGTTTCAATCCCTAGAAGGGAGTGGAGTTTATTGCGGCTTTATCTATAAACTCGTCCGAGCTGGCGATCACCCGTTTCAATCCCTAGAAGGGAGTGGAGTTTATTGCGGCATTTCTTGTGGCTGTTATCGCACTAAAATGTTCGCGTTTCAATCCCTAGAAGGGAGTGGAGTTTATTGCGGCAAGCGATAGAGGGAGAGATGCACGGTGTTAAAGTTTCAATCCCTAGAAGGGAGTGGAGTTTATTGCGGCCTACTATTCAACAGGGCAACTAAGGGGGCCAATGGTTTCAATCCCTAGAAGGGAGTGGAGTTTATTGCGGCATAGGTAGTCGTGATTGCAGGTATTCACGGTCATTATGTTTCAATCCCTAGAAGGGAGTGGAGTTTATTGCGGCATTTGTTCGCTTGTTCAAACAAGCTAATTAGTGATGTTTCAATCCCTAGAAGGGAGTGGAGTTTATTGCGGCATAGGTCGCAACACTCTGATAAAAAAGCACAGGGTTTCAATCCCTAGAAGGGAGTGGAGTTTATTGCGGCCGCCGGTGTGTGAAACCATTGCTCTATTTGGTTTTCAAGGTTCAGTTTCGCCAACCTCATCCCAAAATACCATTTCAGTCCCCGTTCTGTCAATACCATAGCTCGCACTTTAACCTAAAATCCTTATGTAGCAACAGTCCTAGCGATTTCGCCAACCTCATTTTCGGAGAGGGAGCATCAAACCCTTACTCTATATAGATTATAGCCTAAAAATTTGACCCCCCAAATTTTACACCTACAGGTTGGCGAATTTTTACGCAAAGAAAATAGTTCGATCGCCCCGGACTACCCCGCCAATACCCTCAATTTTACCCTGACAGCAAGCACACAAGGGAAAAAACAAAGGGCTGGTTTAGGCTGTAAACTTTAATAAAAGGGAGTTTAGGACTGCGGCAAAACTCGCCTTCCTAGGTAAGATTTATTCGCACATATTCTAATTATAGGATTTTTTGACGAAAATGAATCAGTACAAGTTAATTATTTTCGACTTTGACGGCACTTTGGCAATTACTCACAGAGCTATTGTATATTGCTTTACCAAAACTTTTGAAAGTTTCAATATTGCTCCCCCTGCTGCTGAGACAATTCAAGGGACGATCGGGATCAATTTAGCAAATAGTTTCAAAATCCTGCATCCGGCGATCGAGGAAAGCGCAATTCCCCAATGGGTGGAAACTTACCGCTCTTTTTATCGGACAGAAGGTGAAAAGCAACTCGATTTATTTCCCGGAACCAAGCAAGTATTGCAGTTGGCGAGCAAGTCGGGATTGAATTTGGGAGTTTTGAGCAACAAGCACGTTAGTTTTGTTAATTTGTTTCTAGAAAAGTTAAAGATTCACAGTTTTTTTGATTTAATTTTAGGTGATGACGGACAAATTATTCAGAAACCAAATCCGAGTGTTTTTCACTCGATTATTAAACCGCTGTTTCCGGAGTTGGATAACAATCAAGTGTTAATGGTTGGCGATACGGCGGTTGATTTGCTGTTTGCGAAAAATGCTGGGATAGATGTTTGTTGGGCGGCTTACGGATACGGCGATCGCCCTGAGTGTCTCGCCCTAGAACCGACTTTCGCGATCGACAATATTTCGGAACTTGCTGCGATGATTCAAAATTAATCTTGAGTCGGTTTGTTTCAGGAGAAGTTCAATTATTTTATTTAATAAAAATAATTGCAGCACTTAATATTAATTCAGGTTGCACCGGAATGATGTTAACAGTCAACAGTCAACAGTAAATTTACTATTCCGATGAATAGAGGATTTGATAAAATAACAGGCAATTTCAAAATTTGTTTAAAGTTGCAATTTATGAATAAAAAATATTTAAAAATAGCAGGTGTTTTTTTGTTTGTTATAAACAATTAGCTGTGCGAACCGGTAAGCCGCGCGACATCTGCCAAGTAAACCATACCAGAGATAGAGATATCCTAGCAACAACTATTATAAATTAGCAAGTAGGAGTCGTTTGAAGGCACAAAGCAAAAGGCTCAAGGCCGAAGAAAAGAAAAATGAGGGAGACTAGATTTTTTCTCTTGTAGGATTTACGGCATAAATTCTGCACGATCGCCTTCTCAGTTGGGGCGCAGGAAAATAGGGCAATTCTGTTGAACTTTGGGGTGCAGTCAGTCGGAACCGACAAGAAACTCAATCTATAAAAAACTCATGCAGATCGATAATATAAGTATTCCTTCTGAAACGCTATCGCCGACTCGCACTGGTGGCAATGTACCGAATTTAATAGAAGAAGTATGGAGGCTGTACGATCGCGCCTTGGCAGCTACTAGCAACGGCATCGCGATTTCGGACGCTACCTTACCCGACCAACCAATAGTCTACTGCAACCCCGCTTTCGAGCAGATTACAGGCTACTCGACGGGCGAAGTCATCGGACACAACTGCCGCTTCCTGCAAGGCCCGGATACTGATCGCGCAGCCGTCGCTAAAATCCGCGCAGCCCTGAAAGAACAACACGACTGCAAAGTAGTTCTGAAAAACTACCGCAAAGACGGCACCCCTTTCTGGAACGAACTCACGATATCGCCGGTACGCGACAGCAGCGGCACCGTCACCCACTTCATCGGTGTCCAAGCTGATATCACCGATCGCAAGCAAGCAGAAGAAGCCCTCAAACAAGCCGAAGCAAAATACCGCAGCATCTTTGAAAACGCCACCGAAGGCATATTTCAAACCGCCCCAGACGGGCGCTACCTCAGCGCCAACCCCGCACTCGCCCGAATGTACGGCTACGATTCCCCGTCAGAACTGATCGCAAAATGTTCGGCAAAAAACCTTTACACCGATCGCACCCGCCGCGCGGAATTTATCGCCGAAATCAGCCGCACCTCCTCCCTGAAAGAGTTTGAGTCCTGCGTCCGCCGCTGTGACGGCAGCACTACCTGGATCTCGGAAAACGTGCGCGAAGTCCGCAGCAAAGCAGGCGAACTCCTTTACTACGAAGGAACTGTCGCCGAAATCGCCGATCGCAAAGCAGCCGAAGCAGCCCTGCGCGATCGAGAATACTGGCTGAAAACCGCGATCGATGCCGTGCCCGATGCCATCAACCTCACAGACAGCGAGGGGCGCTGGCTGATTGCTAACGACTGCGCCCTCAAACTTTTGGGCTGGGAAACCGCAGACTACCAAGGCAAAACGACTGCCGAACTCGCAGCAGCAGCCGATCCCAGAGTCAGAGAAATCCTGTTAAATTGGCAGGAAACCGACGAAACCACCTGGGAAGCAGGCACTCTTACCTCCTGCAGCCAAATTGTCCCCTTACCCACAGGCGGCAGCAATTTGTTTGAAGTGCGGAAAGTGCCGCTGTTCAACCCCGACGGTTCCCGCAAAGGCATGGCAGTGGCGGGGCGGGACATCACCCAGCAAGTGGAAGCAGAAGCAGCTTTGCGCGAAAGCGAACAGCGGTTTCGGGCAATTTTTGAACGCGGTGCGATCGGCATGGCAGTCGCTACTCTCCAAGGTGTTGCGATCGCCACTAATCCGGCATTTCAAGCTATGCTGGGGCGATCGGAAGCTGAACTCCGGGGGGTGGATATCGACTCCTGCGCGCACCCGGAAGACGCACCAGCTTCGCGCCAGTTGCGCCAGCAGTTGGCCCTGGGCGATCGCCAAGCTTACCAAATCGAGAAGCGCTATCTCCGCCCTGACGGCAGCATCAGGTGGGGACGCCTCAGCGCCTCTGTCATCGACAACAGTCAGGGAATGCCGCAGTTTATTCTCAAAATGGTCGAGGATATTACCGATCGCAAACAAGCCGAGTCAGCTTTATCGCAAAATGAGGCTAAGTGGCGATCGCTCATTCTCAACAGTTCCGACATCATTACTATTCTCGACGAGGGCGGCGGCATTGTTTACGAAAGCCCTTCTGTAGAAACAGTCTTGGAGTACGAACCAGAGGAACTGATGGGTCGAATGGTTCTCGATTTCATTCACCCTGACGACCTTCCCTCGGTGATTTCCTATCTCCAACAACTGATCGCAAATCCCGGCGATCCCATCGCCGTAGAAGGTCGGTTCCGGCGCGTTGACGGTTCTTGGTGTTTTCTCGAAGGAGTCGGCATTAACCTGCTAGCAGACCCCGCTGTGAGGGGAATTGTGATCAACTCCCGCGACATGACGGCGCGCCGGCAAGCAGAGTACCGCCTCAGCAAAATCAACGAGTGCTTTTTGGGATTCACCACCGATGCTGCTGACAACATCCAGCGCCTGACAACCTTAGCCGGCGAGCTTTTGGGCGGAACCTGCGCCGTCTACAGCCACATCGGTGGCGGACTGCTGCGCGCGATCGCAACTTGGCAAACGCCGCCTGACTACCCGGAGGTCGATCGCGCCGAGGGCCACATCTGCACTGACGTATACAAAAAAGCCAGCGATCGGGCTGTGGCAATTCCTGACTTGCAGAACACGATCTACGGCCAAAGCGATCCCGCTGTCATCCGCTACGAACTCAAAAGCTATCTGGGACAAGCAGTGCGGCGCGGCGACGATTATGTCGGTTCGGTGTGCGTTGTCTACACCGAACCGATCGCACCTTCTAAAGCCGATTGCAAGCTGATCGGAATTATTGCTGGGGCGATCGGAGTTGAGGAAGAACGGGCCGCCTCCGCAAAGCGCGATCGGCAAAAATCCCAAGAACTGCAAACAGCTTTGCACAATTTGCAGCAAACTCAAATGCAGTTAGTCCAAACCGAAAAAATGTCTTCCCTCGGACAAGTCCTAGCAGGAATTGCCCACGAAATTAACAACCCAGTGGGCTTTGTCGCCGGCAACCTCTGCCACGTCCGCGACTACGTTCTCGACTTGTTAGACATCGTGCAAATGTATGGAGAAGAATACCCAAATCCCCCAGCCAAAATTCAGAAACAAGCCGAAGATATAGACATAGAATTTCTCGCAAAAGACCTGCCAAAATTGCTCAATTCGATGCACACAGGATGCGATCGCATTGTAGAAATTATTCAAACTCTCCGCAATTTCTCGCGGGCGGACGAAGCAAAAATCAAATCTGCCGACATTCACGAAGGTTTAGACAGTACCTTATTAATGTTGAACAGCAGGCTGAAAGCCAAAGCCAACTGGCGGGGCATTGAAGTTATTAAAGAATACGGAGAAATGCCGGAAATAGAATGTCATCCCGGACTGTTGAATCAAGTATTCATGAATGTATTAGCCAATGCAATGGATGCCTTGGAAGAAAACAGCACCCAAGGAAAAAACACCGCTGATTCTAGCTTTCCTACAATCACCATTAAAACTGAAACAGTTGATAACAAGAAGATTCGCGTTCGGATTAAAGACAACGGCCCTGGCATTCCCGAAGATAAGATTGTGCGTTTGTTTGACCCGTTTTATACCACAAAACCCGTAGGTAAAGGTACAGGTTTGGGTTTATCAATTTCGCACCAAATTGTCGTTGAAAAACATAACGGCAAATTGCACTGTGTCTCCCAACCGGGTAAAGGTACTGAATTTATTATCGAAATTCCAATTCGTTGACATTCGGACGCAGGGGAAAAGTCAAATCGTCTCCGTTTGATTACCAAAACAAAAACGGTTTGTACTGCGTCCAAGTGTCCGCAGCGAAAACGGATTTAATATCAAATCCGGTTGTACTCATACATGACTGTTGACTGTTGACTGTTGACTGTTGACTGTTGACTGTTAACTGTTGACTGTTGACTGTTAAGAGGGCCCGCACTCACAGGCACCGCCCCTACTGACTGTTGACTCGATTTTATTTGTCCGATGCAACCGGAAATGATATAAGTCCGCACGCGCGAACCCGATCGATCGCAGTCAAGCCATCGTCAATGATATCATTAATCACTGATGAGTGTTGACTATGGACTAATGCCAAAAATGAAGTTTTTATTAGTTACAGATTTAGACAATACGCTCGTGGGAGATGACGCAGCAACTCAATTTTTCAACCAGCGCTTGCAATCTATGCGATCGCAAATTTGTTTGGTTTACGCTACCGGGCGCTCTCATGCTTCGACTTGCGAATTAATTGCCGAAAAAAAACTACTAGCACCGGATTATTTAATCGCAGGTGTAGGTAGCGAGATTTACCAAGATGGCACTCTGGATTTAGATTGGGCTCAATATATTTCTCAAAATTGGGATAAAATGGCGATCGTCTCTTTAGTTCAGCAGTTTAAGAAACTTAAACCCCAACCCCCACAAACACAAAATCCTTGGAAAATCAGTTATTTTCTGGAACCATCAACAGAACACAGCTCGATTCTTCAGGAATTGCAGCAAAAACTAACAGCATCGGGATTGGCCGCTCAAATCATTTTTAGCAGCAATCGCGATGTAGATATTTTACCGGAAACTAGCAATAAAGGTAATGCCTTGACTTATTTACAAAAGCGCCTGCAAATTCCATCAGAGTTAACATTAGTCTGCGGCGATTCTGGCAACGATATCAGTATGTTTGAACAAGATGTTCGGGGGGTAATCGTCGCTAACGCTATGTCGGAACTCTTAGCATGGCATCGCGAATTCGGCGGCAACAATCATTATTTAGCTCGCTCTGCTAGCGCTGGGGGAATCATGGAAGGAATGGCATATTTTTGGGAATTTTGATGGCACAAAATCCGGTTTTGTTCCCAGTCAGGATGACCGTCCTCATCGGGAGCATCTGTGTTTTGCATTTAAAGCCTGCGAGCACCTAAGCGAGCTCGCGCCCGATCGAGATTCAGAGGACTGAAGTCTTTACGACAAAAGCACCGCAAGTCCCGCAAACCGTTAAAATCCGTTCAGAATCTCCACCGCATCTCGATCGAACCTGTGAGTGCGATACCATCAGCGTATACTAGCTTGCCAGACCGCCACATGGAACAAAATACTTTACCAGTAGAATTAATTTTATCTCACCCCCGCCAATCTTTAGGCAGCATTCGGCTCGATTGGACACCGCAACCGGGGAACTATCTAGATTTCGAGGAACAAACCTATGCTGTTTTGGAACGCCACCACCGCTATCAACTCAAATCCGGCCGCTACCAACTGCAAAAAATTGCCCTGTACGTGCAGTCTGTGGAACCGCCGACGGAAAGAACATTTGTCAGCGGTATCTGGATTATCGGAGATCCTAGCTGCCGCTTTAACGCTCTATCGGAAATTCTCCGCTGTGCTGTCAAACCTAATGGCCCCTGCGACGGCTGCGGCGATTACCAAAAATGTTAATCGCGATCGAACAGGTACACAATTATAGCTCGATCGCTCAACCGAGAGTGCCGAGCCGACTGACATCTACCCCATCAAGCGAAAAACTATTCTTACCAACTAGCAGCCCTCTCACCAGATTTAACTTGTTCCCAAACGCGGTAATCTATCTTCTGATAGCTGTGCAGCACGTCGCGAATCCCAGTATGAATCAAATTTTCTATGTGCAGCAACTGCTCTGAAGAACAGCGAATCTGCACTTTTTGGTTGAGAGACTCACCGGAGTCGATCGCAATATATTTATTAGGAACTCGGCTGAGCACGTAAGCAATCAAATCCTGCCGCAAGCCCCAAGGGGAAAAAGCTTCTTGGTAAGGATACTTGGGATAAGACCCCAAGATAATTTCTACTTCCTCTGTCACTAAAGCCAAGGTCATATTGACAAGATTTTTCTGCATTTTACCCGTCCTAAAACACTACTTAACTAATATTTTTCCCGTGCTATTTGTTCGGATTTTTCCTTAATTATAGCGCGATAATACCGCACGTTTTTCTTTAGGAATAACTAGATCCAACTCAGAACTAACCTCTTCTATAACCCGCAGCACGTAGCACGGAATCTTGTCTGATAAAATAGCAGTTGCTACGGCGCAGGTGTGAATTTCTAAGACTGCTTCTACCGCAGCTTTAAACATCAGTCGCTCTCCCGGAAACACCACCCTTTCAAAGTACCAATTAGGAATGTTCCCAATCCGAATTACCTGAATTTGGTTCGTAGTATTTGGGTAATAGCACAAAATGTGGTCGCTATCTTTAGAAGATACCCGGTCTAACATTTAACAAATCTCCACAATCTTTCAAAAACTTATGCTGTGGCATCAGTTAATCGAAAGCACCATCCCTGACCCCGACTCCCCAGACTGCAGGTTTTTTCTTCGGCAGCGGGATACTGCTGAGAGTGTGACCTTCAACTGTAGAACCTAAAACAAACAATATCTAAAAAATCTGAGGGAATTATGAAGACTATCATTTTTTTTTGATGAATATACTTTTGCCCCAGCAGGCATTACCGCACTAGCGCAGAAACCCGGGTTTTTTACCTAATCTGTCGGCTGCAGACTCTGTAATTCGTGAAAAATCAAGGTGATTGCCGCCCGCGCGCCAGTCCTAAAAAAAACTTCGCTACATTCGACAGTCCGGGTTTTTAACCGGTGCTTGACGCAAGTCTCGGTAACTTCAACAACAGTTATTCTGCGCGTTAATAATGTAGAGTTCGCTCAAATTTACCCGCCACAAAAAACCCGGACTCCCCGAGGTTATCTGTGGAACTTCTGGGGAATCAGGGTTTCAACTAACCAATCACCCGATCTCAAAGCTAAATCAAAAAAATGAGGAAATTCTGAAAACAGCCGAATTAGGATTTTCCTGGACGCAGAAACCAGATTTATTAAGATAATGGCGTGATTTTTGCAAGGAAATTACCGCGATTTGAGGGGGTTTTACCTTGATATTGTCGCTTTTTTCCGAGATTATTAGCTAACTTTTTTCCCCTTCGCTTTCAAACGGTCCAGGCACCGTGAAATAGAAACTGCTGCCTTCAGAGACAACACTTTCGGCCCAAATTCTGCCGCCGTGCTGCTGCACAATGCTGCGACAGATAGCCAAACCCAAACCCGTACCTCCTTTTTGGCGGGAGTCAGAAGCATCCACCTGTTGAAACCGTCCAAAGATAGTTTCTAGTCGATCGGCAGGAATCCCCCGACCCCGATCTTTGACTTCAAATAAAACCCGTGAAGCGTAGCTATCCCGTAGGGAATCGCCCAAATCTTCAACCCTGACAGTTACTGTACACCCGCTCGGCGAAAATTTAATCGCATTGCTCAACAAATTTACCAGCATTTGAACGATCCTGTCCGGGTCAGCCCAAACTTGTGCAGAAGAGGGCAAAACCGACAAATTAATTTGATTTTCAGCAGCCACAGACAGCACAGCTTCCGCAGACTTCCGCATCAAAACCTCCGCGTCGCACCACTGCTTAATAATCGTAACTTGGCTCGATTCTAGCCGCTCTAAATCGAGAATATCGTTAACCAAACGCACTAACCGTTCCGTCTGACAAGACGCGATTTCTAACATTTTTTCGGCAGTTTCCGGTCGATCTTTTAGCACCCCAGCAGCCAGCAAACCTAAAGAACCGTGAATTGAAGTGAGCGGCGTTCGCAGTTCGTGGCTGACAATGGAAATAAACTCATTTTTCATTTTTTCAATTTCCCGGCTTTCTGTGATATCCGTGACTGTGCCGACGTGACCGATTAGTTGACCTCGGTTGGAAAAAATCGGAGCTGTTTTTAGCCAACAAAACCTGATTGTTCCGTCTAGTTTGACGTGGCGAAATTCGCAGGAAAATACCTCTTCTAGCGATCGCGATTCCGACCATTTAGACCGAATTAGTTTAATGTCTTCCGGGTGAACAAACTGCATCCAGCCGTTTCCCAAAGCTTCTGCTGCTGTGAAGCCGCCAATTGCTTGACAGCGCGGATTTGTATAGGTACATTTCCCCCCTGCATCGATTTTGAAAATGCCCACGGGGGAACTCTCGCTCAAAGAGCGAAATAAAGCTTCGCTTTTCCGGAGTTCTGCTTGAGAAAATTCTAGTTCTCTGGTTCGCTGCAAAACTCGCATTTCTAACCGTTCGTTGAGCTGCTGGAGGGTGGCTTCAGCAAGTTTTCGATCGCTAATATCGCGCTGCACGGCAACCCAATGGGTAAACCCACCTTTTTCGCCTGCGATCGGCACAATGCTCAATTCTACCCAAAATTCCGTCCCGTCTTTGCGGTAATTGATCGAGTCAACCCGCACCGGCTGCCAGGTTTCCAAAGCTCTCCGAATCCGATCGAGACTTGCCCTATCTGTTTTTTCTCCTTGCAAGATGCGCGGCGTTTTGCCCAAAACTTCTTCTAGCGTATAGCCAGTCATCCGCGTGAAAGCTGGGTTGACATAAACAATTCGCGGGCCCGGTTCGCGAATCGGTTCAGCTTCGGTAATTAACACCGCGTCGTTAGTCGTGATGACTGCTGATTCCAACAGGCGCAACTGTAATTCTCCAGCTTTGCGATCGGTAATTTCTCTAACAGTCCCCACCATCCGCACTGCATCGCCCGCTTCGCTATAAAAAAACTTACCTTTCCCCTCAATCCAGTGAATGCTGCCATCAGGCCAAATCACGCGGTGTTCGTGACAGAAGTTCGATCGCTGCACTCGCGCCACATTCACAGCATTCTCCAAACTTTCTAAATCTTCGGGGTAAATGCAGGCCACAAAATTTTCATAATTTCCGGCAAAAGTTCCCGGTACCAAACCAAACAACTCTTGGTGTTCCCTCGACCAAACAATGCGATTTTGCTGCACGTCCCAGTCCCAAAATCCGATTTTGGTAGCCGACAAAGCTAAGTTAAGCTGCTGGTTGATTTTCCGCAACTCAATGCTAGCAATCGCCACTCGCAGTTCTCGGGCAATTTCAATTTCGCACTGCTGCCAAGGCAAAGATTTTAACCTCACAGTTTCTTGCCACAAATCAAAGGAAGTGCGAGGAGACATCAACCTGCTACCATCCGGTTTAAATTCAAGTGGCCACTCTGGTTGACCGGCCCAATTGACAGTTTGAATTGCTTCGGGACGGAACCACAAAATATAATAATTTTGCATTTCCGACAAAGCCATCACCAGCAAACCGCTAGCAACTTCTTTAAACTTCTGGGCTGGCGGATACAGTTTTGCTAGACAATCTGTATAAAAAATCTCATTATTTATTTGAGGTTTTATCCAAGCAATTAACTTTTCGATTTCTCCTAATTCAGGGGTTTTGCCGGTAGCCATCAAATTTTCATTGGCACACACAACTCCACCGGTAGCCCCCACCAAGGCCAGCCATGCCTCTGGGGATTTAAGTAAACCTTCTACAAAACAGTTTTCTTGAGAAAATTCTGCGATAAATTTACGGCAAATTTCTTTTAAATAAATTGCATATTTTCGATCTTCGCTATCTTGTTTGTAGTTTAGTTCTAAATTGATAAATTTGGCTAGTAATTCGCAAGTCTTTCTTGTTCGGTAGTTGAGATACTTTGGTGTTTGGTGGTGACAGGCAATTAATCCCCAGAGTTTTTGGTCTTTCATTAATGTCACAGTCATGCTAGCGCCAATCTTCATATTTTTTAGATATTGAAGATGGCAAGGAGAAACTGTTCTCAACAAAGAAAATTCCAGCTCCAGAGGGCGACCGGTCAGCGGATTGCAGTGAGGAATTAGTTGTACGGGCTGATAGTGAATATCGGGAATAAACCGAATTAAATTCATCGTGAACTGGTTTCTGGCCTGGTGGGGAATATCGGTAGCCGGATAGTGCAGCCCCAATAAAGGAGCTAAATTTTCTACTTTGTCTTCGGCGACGACTTTCCCGGCACCGGTGGCATCAAATTGATAGACGATCGCCCGATCGAAACCGATCGTTCTCCGCACTTCTTCAACTGCTGTCTGACACAGCGCTTGCAGGTTTGGCGTGTTGTGGATTTTGTCAATCTGCTGTTGAATCAAATCATCAGAATTGAAACAATCGCTAGCTTTGGGCGCAACAATCGGCTCTAGTTCCACAATTAATACTGAACTTGATTGATGCAGCGTTCCCTCAAAAATAGACTGGCGCTTTTGATTTTTGAATGATAATGTAATACGATTACGTTGAGAGCTGTTTCCCAATAAAGCTTTTTCAATAGCCTCAATTTCCTCACTTTTAACAAATTCCTGTAAAAAATGATCCAAAAGTGCTTCGGGCTCAATGCCGAGTTCATCAAAAGTATTGTTGCTAACTTGCAAAATTTTCAACACCGGAGATTCTAGCACCAACAAAATGCCGTGAGGTTGAATGGAATCCGGTGTGTAAATTAATTCGTATTCGCTGTCATTGATAGCGGCTTTGTCTGAGGGTAATACCATTACTTTCGTGTTTTTGTAAATATGTTTTTAAATGAGTTTGTGTTTTTGCCTGTCGGTCATATCCAGTCTGGTCTATTGACCGCAGTAATGCCAATTTCATAAAGTAGCGCTACATACTACCTCCCCCCAACCCCCCAAAGCATCGGGGGGCTATGACTTCATCCATAGCAAATCTTTAGAAAAATGGTATAAGGTTCGCGCGTGCGGACTTGCACAGGCTCAATATTGGGTACTTTTGTGGGCACGCGGGAACAGTATTTGTTATGGTAATCGACATACATGATATCAAACATTGATCGGCACGCATCCGAATCGCACAACCTAACCATCCCAAATCTCGGTGAAAGCTTGCATTCACAGTCTCGGACATCTGCTGCATCCTTGATTTGACAATTCCCTGAAAATCTTTGTACCTCGGGTTTAGCGTCGAGTTCGGATTCCCCTCCCATCCCCCTTAAAAAGGGGAGTAGGGGTTGACTTCGATCCGCCCTAAATCACCCGATCGTCCTAGGGATATGACGCTCTTGTCCCCCCTTCGATCGGAGGGCGCTGGGAGAATCGAGACTAAGCTTAACCCTGTGTCAGAGACAGTCTGTGTCTGAGTTGGCTTCGTTCCAAACGGTTCAGGAGGCGAGCAATCAATTCCGGTTCTACGATCGGCTTATTCACGTAATCGTCAGCACCCGCAACAAACATTTGGCGCACTATTTCCGACTCGGAATGAGCAGTCAAAAATAGGACTGGGAGCTTGCTCCAACGCAAATCGTTCCGTACTGCCAAACACAACTCAATACCGTTATAACCGGGCATTTCCACATCTAAAATTAGCAAATCGGGACAAGTGGTTTCGAGTACATCCCAGAATTTTTCTGGATTATCTAATGTTGTCACCTGAAATCCCCAAGGTTGTAGAATCACTTTCAGTACAGCCAATAGATGCACGTCATCATCTACCACCATAACTTTGGCTTCTGTAGAGTCCGTATGGTCGAGGAGTTGGGCGACTGCTTTGAGTATATCTGCTGCGGGAATTGATTTGTGTAAAAAGCCGGAAGCTCCCAAACGAGCAACTTCTATTCGATCGCTCAATTGATTGTGCCCGCTAAAAACCATCACCGGAATTTCGGGCTTTTCACTGCGGAGTTCGGCTAGGAGATTAAGTCCGTTTTCCTGAGTTCTCGAAAAGGTCAAATCCAGCAAAATCGCGTCGGGAGGCCGTTGAGAAATCGCATTTCTTGCCGATTGCGGAGAGTTTGCGACTTCTATCTCGAAGCCGGAACCGGAGGCTGCTATTTTTAGTCGATCGCTCTGCAAAGTATCATCATCAACGATCAGGATGCGGTATTGTCGGACAACCTCAGCAACAGGCTCGGTTTCAGGTTCCGGCGGGCGATCGAATACCTGTTTGAGCAAATCCAGAAATTCCTCCATCAGCTCAGCATTCCCAGGTTTCAAGACATTTTCAGCCTTAAACAAATGTTCGATTTTGCGCGCCACTTCCGAACCTTTCGGCAGCCCTAAAGTTCCCAAAGAACCGACTAATTTATGAGCTTGCTCCTGAGCTTCCCGCCGCAGTTCGTCCTCCAAGCTTCCGCTTTTGAGTTGACCGATCGCGCGATCGAATATCGCCACCTTTTCGCTAAAATCGGCTTTTAACTTTTCCCTAATTTGGGCGATCGCACTCAGGACTTTCAAGTGGCGCTCCTCATTATTTAATTCCTGATTCTGCCCGCTGGATTCAGCAGATAAACTCTCTTGACTTCTAGTAGTTTCTGCCGTTTCCTGGAGAACTTTTTGGTTCTCCATATCCTCCGGCAGACTTTTGAGCCGATAGCCCAATCCGTACACAGTTTCGACTAAATCTACAGTCATCCCGGCTGCTTTTAATTTGTGCCGCAACCCCTTAATGTGAGCGGTAACGGCTTCTTCTTGAGGAAATTCGCCGGACGACCAAATGCGATCGAGCATAGCGCTGCGACTGAAAATGCGCCGGGGATTTCTCAAAAAAAGTTCCAACAAATTGTACTCTTTAGGAGTCAAATGCAGCATCTTTTCGGCATAAGTGACTTCCGTAGTATCCGGGTTGACTTGCAGTTTTTCCCAAGTCAAATTTGTACTCGACAAACTTGCCTTACCCCGGCGCAACAAAGCCCGAATGCGAGCAATTAATTCTTTCAGATTGAAGGGTTTGACCACATAATCATCTGCACCAGCTTCTAAACCTTCAACTAAATTGCTGCTGCTATCTAGCGCCGTCAGCAGTAAAATCGGCATTTTGCAGCCGGAGGATCGCAATTTCCGACACAAACTAATACCGTCTAATTTAGGAATCATCACATCCAAAACAATCAAGTCGTAATCGTAAGCCCGCGCCAAATATAATGCTGTTTCACCGTCGGTCGCCGCATTCACATTGTAATTGTGAGCGTTGAGCGATTGAGTTAACAAATTAATTGTAATTGCGTCATCTTCTACTAGCAAAATTTTCATAATTATCACCTTTTAATTAAGCTATTCGTGGAATTTACGATCAATTTTTGCGGCTTTCAATAGCCTGCATCATGTCCAATGAAATCATAACTTCTTGATACCTCTCGAACAATTCTTGTGGAGCGGCGAGGATGCTCTTTACAGGCTTTTTATGAGAGGTCTTTTGTATCTCTAGTCCGATTGGTCTCGATGGGAGCATACCCACTAATCTCCCTCAACAATACTCACTTTGAACACTATTCTGCGGGGTTATTCCCGTCACACAATAGAGCGGCACGGCACAAGATATTAAGTTGACACCCATGTTCAATAGCCTTTTCCAACTCTTATTTTAATTTGTTTCACCTCGCTCCAACAAATAGTATTTTTTCGACAGTCAACATATAAGATTTTATTATGCTTGTAATATTGAAAAAAAATATCTTTTTACCATATTTTTGCTAAGATTTTAGGGCTTTTTCGACTTCAGAGCCTGCTGAATTTTTTCGATCAGATATTGCGAAGAATTTTGTTGCTTAACTATTTCTTCTAATTCAGAAACCGCGATTTCTGCGTGTTCTATATCTTTAACTAAAGAATGGGCTGTAGCACTTTTCTTGACACCTAAAGATTCTTTAGTATCTATAAATGAATTAGGATTTTTTTCTGCTATTAATTCCTCCAATTCTAACAGCGCCATTTCGGCACGATCGATCTTGATGGTCACGAATTTTGCCACATTAGCACCAGCTCTTGCCGCCTCCGTGAGTTCGTGAACGCGAAGTTTAAACCGGCTGGCAATTTGCTCTATTTGAGTCCCCAATTCAAAAGTTTTACTTGCCAGTCGGCCAATTTCTAAACTCACTTGACCAAGACCGTTGGGCTTGCGTTCCATCTGATTGGTAACTACAGCTACCTGTACTGCTAAATGCCTGACTTGTTCGATCGCCTCCCGGATAGTTCGGGAAGTACGGTTAACCGTTTCTAGATCGTTAGCTATGGCTTTGCCAACTCCCAAAATTTTATCTGTATTGTTGCAAATAGAATTAGCACCTTGAAAAGTAGCTTGAAATGCTTGGCGACCCTCCGACGAAATCAACTTCGCAATTCTCACAAATCGCCGATTCATTTGAGCAATTTGTTCGGCTTGTTTTACCAGTGCCAATTCCTGAGAACTGGGAGTATTTTGCGATTTTTCTGTTTCCATAACTTGGGATTGTAAAAGCTGATGATATTCGCGAACTTGGGCTTGCTCTTTTTGAATTATCGCCAGATGTTTTTGTTTTTCTGCTCGATATTTTTGAATAATTTTGTAAGCTTGCGCTAAATTTTTAGATTGCGCTATTACCAGAGTTTGAACATCCAAAAGGCGGAGTGTGTGGTTTTTCATTACCACAATAATTGGTTCATAAATCAAGTCTTTTTGCCTGTTGAGAGAGGCTTGCACGGCATCGTCAATTTTCCAGTTTTCCTCCATCACCAAAGGCGGAATTCTGATAAAATCTAACAAAGCTCGAATCGGGTGCTGCCCGTAAAGTTCTACGCGATCGGGAAGAATCATTTGCTCTCGAAATTTGACACGAGAAATCATTCCCAACACCTGCGATTCGTGAGTAATAATTACTCCCGGCAGGTCTGGTTCTTGCTCGAATTTTTCAGCCACTACCTGTGCTAGAGTTGCAGCACTCACTTGGCAGTGGTGAGACGGCAGATGTCCGATCGTGAAATCGGGGGTGAGTTGAGTTGGATTGCTCATTTACCCGGATAGTGTTAAGTAGAAGTTAACAAATTATATATTGATATTATACTGGAATAAGATTGTTTAAAGTAATCACAACTATAGGGAGAAATGTACTCTCCCACTCGCGGGCCTGATGAGAGCCAGCCTTCTGATTACTTTCATCTCAAGTCTTTGGGAGCGTTCGCGCCTGCTGCGCCCCGGTTTCGTCCCTAAAATATCGGGCTCGATCTTGTGTTCTTGAAAACAACCGGAAAAATACCTAGATTGAAACCAAAAAGCTTAAGTCGAACTTTGCCACTAGCAACCTTTGAGGCTGCTTACCAGTTGTTACAGCAAATGGCTGAACTCCCGGGGGCGATTTGGCTGGCGGACGATGCTCCTGCCTTTACTGAAAATCGGGAAAACTCGTCGGAACGGTTTGCAGCAGTAATATCAGATGGGTTTAGCGCGCTGCTGCGGGGGAAGCCATTAGATGCTGCTGCAACAAACGAACGCAAACACAGCGAAAAATATCTCAATTGGCAATTAAATGTGGAGTTGACTTTCGAGCCAGAGGCGATCGCAAATTTCCTCTCTCCCATAGTAGCAAAAATCGCCAAAATAACGCCAGGAACCAAGGGAAAAATTAATATTCGTACCCTCAAACAAGCCATTAAAAATATACAGCCAAACTCGGCCGTTATTCAAAGCGAATTTACCCTAAATTTGCTGGATATTCTCGCAATCGATGCCAGCAAAAATAATCACCAGCCCCTACAAGCCCAAACGGAAATAGAGGAAAATTCCGCGCCCCAACCGATCGCTCCCGAAACACTACAGCACCAGATGACCGAAGTGGGCGATCGCGCAGAAGAAATGCCAAATTCCTGCATTCAATTTTATCAGCCAGTGGAAGATGCTTTGCAGCAGCAGCTCGCACAAGAGCGACTGTTGAATCAGGTGACAACTCAAATCCGCCAGAGTTTGGAATTGCCTGTCATTTTGTCAAAAGCAGTTTCGAGAGTGCGAGAGTTTTTGGATGTAGATCGCCTGTTAATTTATCAATTTGAAAAAGTGCCAGCCTCTCCCGATGGCAAATTAAGTAAACAAATACTGGCAGAGGTTTCTGCGTCTGGCGAAGTAAAAGAAAATTCCCAGTATTTCTTGTATTTAGGTCGCGTTACCTACGAAGCTTTAGCCAGCGACGCTATCTCGTCTGTACTAAATTTTAGTGAAGGTGCCGAGTGTTTTCCCGATGGAGTCATCGACAGAGAAAAGTATCGCAAAGGTTTGGCTTTGTGCGTCACGGATGTCGAAAAAACTTACTCTTCGCACCCTTGTTTTTTAGAGTTGATGCGGCGGGCTCAGGTGCGGGCGAAATTGCTAGTGCCGATCGTAGTTCAAGACGACTTGTGGGGGCTGCTAATTGCCCACCAGTTTACTGTGCGGGAGTGGGAAGAAAGCAAAATAACATTTTTGCGACAAATAGCAGAACATTTGGCGATCGCCATTTACCAAGCCGAACTTTATGCAGAAGTTCAGCAACAAAAGTACACCTCAGAACAGCGCGTCATAGAGCGCACGCGAGAACTGCGCGATGCACTGGTCGCCGCCCAGTCTGCCAGCCTTGCCAAGAGCGAATTTTTGGCAGCTATGAGCCACGAATTGCGGACTCCCCTCACCTGCGTCATCGGCATTTCCGACACGCTGTTGCGGTGGTCTTACGGCAAAGTTGGCACCAAACAAGTGCCGGTGCAAAAGCAGCGACAATACCTGCAAACTATCCGAGATAGCGGCGACCACTTATTAGAATTAATCAACGATATTTTAGATTTATCGCAAGTAGAAGCGGGGAAAGCAATCTTAAAAATTAGTGAATTTTCAATTTCTAAATTAGCTTCCCAGAGCCTGCACGCCCTCAAAGAAAAAGCTGCGGCTAAAGGAGTAGAATTAATACAAGAACAGCGGGTCAAACAAGAGTGCGATCGCTTCACCGCAGATCCGCGCCGCCTGAGACAAATTCTGTTCAATCTCTTAGGAAATGCGATCAAATTTACTCCCGAAGGCGGGCGAGTCATCCTGCGAGTTTGGGTAACAGAAGATAAAAATCAAACGCCAGCAGTGCGACAGCCCGGTACTGCACCGGCAGGTAGCACCGCTGTGTTTCAAATCAAAGATACTGGCATTGGAATCCCCGAAAATCAGCGATCGCTCTTGTTTCAAAAATTCCAGCAATTAGATTCTCCCTACCGCCGCGAATACGGCGGCACCGGTCTGGGATTAGCCTTAACCAAACAGTTAGTAGAGCTTCACGGCGGCGCGATCGAAGTCAACTCTACAGTTGATGTAGGCTCTACCTTTACCGTTTTTATACCGAGTCAAACTCAAAGCAAAGATGAATCCACAAAATTCAAATATGAAAAATCCAATTCATCTTTACCGCTGCACTCCTCCTCCCTGCGAGGCAGCATCGTGCTCGTCGAAGAAGATGAAGAAACTGCCATGCTCATTTGCGATATCCTGACAGCAGCAGGACTGCAAGTAGTGTGGATGATTGAAGGTTCGGCAGCCGTAGAACAAATTGAACTTTTGCAACCGAATGCTGTGATTGTAGATATGCGTTTACCAGGGATGAATGGCTGCGAAATAATCCAACAACTGCGCCAAAAACCAGCTACTGAAAATCTCAAAATCCTGGCTTTAAGCGCCCAGGAAATTCCTGCAGATCGAGTATCTTTCGTGACAGCGGGAGCTAACGATTGTTTGGCTAAACCGATTCACCATCAGCAATTGCTAGACAAAATTCTTTCTTTAATGGTGGGGATTGGTAATGGATAATTGGGAATTGGGAATGGGGCATTGGCCCGCGCAGGTCATTGGGCGGAGCGAAGCGGAGGGATGGGGCGAGCGCGAAGCGGAGGGATGGGGCATGGGGCGGAGCGAAGC
>NZ_CAWPRX010000170.1:0-5377 GCF_963890365.1 Tychonema sp. LEGE 07196
GGGGTAGCGGGGTGGCGCTACCGGGAACTGTGGGGGCAATTACAAAGGAGTTGCGTCCTAGGGTTCTGCTGTCAACTCCGGGCAATACTGCTAAAAAGTCGCCACTGACTCCGTTGCGAATAATTGTGCTGCCGGCTTTGCTGTCGGTGCTTTGGAAGATTACCAAATCTTCAAACTTGAGGTCGCCGCTGAGTCCGATCGAATCTTCGCCTTGGCGAAAGTCTGTGAAAATGTCCGCATCGGCGATATCCGGGCCGCCTGTGGTCACAAATGCCGGGTTAGTGCCGTTGCTGCTGCCGCTGGGGGAACTGAAGCCACCAATGACAAAGACATCTCTGCCTTCGCCTCCGGCCACGATGTCTTTGCCTTCGTCGCCCCACAGCACGTCGTTGCCAGCGCCGCCGTCGATGATGTCGTCTCCAGCACCTCCAAACACGATGTCGTCACCGTCGCCAGCAAAAATTGTGTCCGCGCCGGCATCTCCGTAGAGCCAGTCGCCTCCTTCGTTGCCAAATAGCAAGTCTTCGCCGTCGCCACCGAAGAGCGAGTCGTTACCTTGGTCGCCCCACACGATGTCGTCGCCTTTGTCGCCCAAAAAGCTATCGTCGCCAGATCCCCCGCGCAAGCTGTCGCCGCCTTTGCCGCCGTAAGCGGTGTCTTTGCCTTCGCCTCCGATTACTGTGTCGTTGCCGTCATTGCCGTACAGCAGGTCGGGGTTATTTCCCCCATCAAGGGAGTCGTTGCCTTTACCTCCGTAGATGGTATCGAGTCCTGAACCGCCGTCGAGTACGTCGTTGCCGGGCCCGCCGAACAGCACGTCGTCATCCTCGTTGCCAAATACTAAATCGTCGCCGTCCAAGCCTAGGACGGTATCGTTGCCTTGCAGCCCGGAAATCACGTCGGGGCCGGGACTGCCTCCTAGGGAGTCGTTGGCTTCTGTGCCCCGGATCACGCCTCCGATCGTTGAGGGTGCGGTACCGCCTCCGCCCAAGGTGTCGTCTATGCCACCAAATGTGTCGTCGCCGGAGGGAGGGGGAGTCGGTGCGGGTGTCGGTGTCGGTGCGGGTGTCGGTGTCGGTGCGGGTGTCGGAGTTGGCTCTGGAGTTGGCGTTGGTGCTGGCTCTGGAGTTGGAGTTGGCTCAATTATGATACGCGGTACTGCACTGGGCATTATTTTGGCTCCTTTAAACGACGGTTCCGATTAACTTTAAGAACTGATCAATCTCAGTTTATTGCCTCAAATCTGGCTTATTATTGATTAATAATCTCGCTCATTTCTAGCATAATAAATCAAAATTGCCAGGGCTATAGATTTTCTTGAACTCAGGTATTTTTTGTGCTAGAAATAGTAATGTTTGCAAGTTTTGATGTGGGTTTTGGGTACACTCTAATATCGCCGGATTTTGCTCGACCCTAAAAGTCTGAATTCAAGTCAGCCTCGATGAGCTATCCAAGGGTGGAAAAAATGAAAATCTTTGCATTCATAATTTTCTTGAGGCCTGTCGAATCTCTTAGTTTTAGCTTGACTGCTGACAAGAAACAGAACTCTGAATAAGGGGCAGAAGTGGCCCAGTTTGCTCTTGTCCGTTGACGGCTAGTTCGCTGTGACAAAGGTAAAGTACAGAACAGCGACTTAACAAATCTAGCAGAATTCGCCGCAGCCGCTGTTGGTCGGCGGTGGTTTCGTCTTCGCTTTCCCAGGGACGCCCCAGTTGCGATCGCACAAATAAGGGAGCACCAAACAATGTCGCTGCACCGCCACTCAGCCACAGGGACGAGCCGGCATCCAGCCAAAAGTGCCATTTGTGGGCGCGGCGGCTGCTGCGGTACTGGAAGATGTTGGCCAGGGTGACTGCTTGGCTTTGGGTTCCTTGGGCGCGGACGGGATAGGGGTTGGCGGTGACGGTTCCTTGGCGCAATAACTGGATGAACCGGGCGATGGTTTCTGATTCGCTGCTGTTTGTTGGTTCTTGGCGCTGGATTCGTCCGTGTATTTCCCAGTAGTGGGCGGCGGTTTCCATTAACTCTCGCAGGGCTGAGAGCCGATCGTAGGCTAGGTATCTGTCGTCGATCAGAAATTTCTGGATGGCTCGATCGAGCAGGGCTATGGGACTCGGCAACAGCCGCTCTTGTTGTTGCGATCGCTGTTGTTCGATCCACTCGACAATTTGCTCGTAGGCGGCACAGGCTCGGTGTCCCACTCTGTCCCACCGGGGAAAGGCTGTAATTGGTAGCAATTGAGGTCGATCGACATCGGGACAAAAACAGCTATCGGCGATTAAACCTGCTCTCACTTGGTCGATCGATTTTTGATTCGGAATTCTTCGACTTCGCTCAGAAAAAGTTTGAGATTTTAGATGGAAATTGGGCTGCGAATCTTCTGTTTCCACTACTTCCCGATGTTTCTGGCTGCCTAAAATTACTAGCATTTCGGCTACTGCGTCTCGATCGACTAAACGGCCTAGTCCCGGATAAACTAAGGCTAACAAAGTCAGCAAAGCTCGAATCTCTGGCGTAGTCGAGAGGGGACGCTGATCGTTGAGAGATTCGGCAACGATGCCGTGTCTGGCTAGAATTTCCGTTAAACTGTAACGGGCGATCGCATCCATCCCCGGAGCAATTACGGCGATTTCCTGCGGCTCTACGGCTGCTGATTTCACTGCATCCACGATGATTTCGGCGGTTTCTCGCAGCAGTTGGGCCCGCGAAATTGTTTCGAGCGATCGAACTGATCCGGGCAAACTCAAGCCTAAAGGATAAAAACCCTCAGAATTTACTGCTAAACTTACCGCCAATTCCCCAATTTCTGGGGATAAACCCGCTTTTGCGTCCAATTTTTCGACGATGCGACACCTGCTTTCGAGTTGGGCGAGGTCTTCGGTGTCCGCCCCCAAACCCAAACGCACTCCTCCATCCCGATTGTAGGAGAAGGCTCCCGCCACGCCTCGATCGAGCATTCGATCGAACAAATGGCGGCTGATGGCTGGATAATCGTCAACATCATCTGCGATCGTAGCTTGGTATCTAGAGGTCAACTGCTGCTGGTAAGTAACATTTGGCAACAAATATCGCCAGTAGAGTTCGCAAACAATCCCGTAAGTCAGCAGCCCCCGCGTCAAGCACCATTCCCACCACCTTTCGAGCAATTCTCCCATGCTAGCCCACAGGCTGTGCGAGCCGCCAAAGCCGACAAATCCCTGTTCCAAAATGCTCTTAATTTCTTCTCTGGGGGTGCCGCTGACAGCAGCAAGTTGTAATAAGTCTAGAGTTCGACGCACCATTCGGTTTGGACTGACTCCTGTTTGTTGCAAAATGCCTTCGTCTAATTCGCGACGCCAGAGTCGGGCGGCAAGTTCCAATTCTGTTTCAGGTTGCAGCCTCAGCGGAAATTGAGCCTTCAACTGCAGTGACTCAACTAGCAGCGGCCAAAATAGCAATACTTCTTGCTCAAAAAAACCGAAGGGTGTTGTGGAGTGAAAGGCATATTTTCCTTGGGTGGCTGCGGCGATGCGATCGGCTAATTCCAGCCGATTATCGCCGTTAGCTGCTAATACTAAAATTGCTGGGGCTGTTTGTCCCGCCCGCCACCGCCCGGAATGCCCCCGGCTTGAAACTGTTGCGGGCAAAGACTTAACGGTTTCGCTCCAAATACAGAACTGCTCGACTAAACGAGCGGTTTTGCCGGTTTTGGCGGCTCCGACAATCCAAATTGAATTTTCTGCCGGCGTTCCCAATTTTTGTAAATCTGTTACCATACCATGAATAATTTAGTCACTAATGTCTGCTGCGAACGAACCAGCTTTTAGTTATGAATACTTCTGCGTGGAATAGGTTTGTCAAATATCTCTACAGCGCTAACCAGTGGTATAGAGATACACCTGAAAGAGCCCTAGAACAGGCTTATGATGCTGCTTTAGCAATTAAGGCGATCGAAGATGAGCATTTTGGGGGCCAACGGATCTCGGAGCGAGCGGGCGATTACGGACAAAGCACCCTGTCTTACTTTAAATCCGAACTGCAAAAATACCTCAAGGTGATCCACACCAGGATGGTTGAGTTTAATGCTAGCCGTTATTTTTTGGAATTGCCCGATCGGGTAGGAGCAAAACCGCAGGCGGCAAATAATAGCACAGAGCGCCGCCAGCACGGATTAGGTTTCGACGATCGAGATGGATCATCCCTTGTCTTTGAGAAGCTTGCATTTATTGATGGGGTCATCGACAAATATATTAATCAGGGTAAATCAACTGCGATCGTTCCGGTTTTCAGCTTGGAAAACCAACAATTAAAATCTACAAATAGCACCTCTCAACTTAACGTAAACCCAGGTTCAGCTAATTCACTTCAAAATCAGGCGGGCGAAGTAGACACTAACTCTGAAGAGGTTAATTTATTACCCCGATCGCTTTTGGGAACCTTGAGTCGAATCACTAAAGAACTTAACCCAGAAGCCGAAAAAGACGTAGTTAAGAATTTTCGTAATTCTCAAGTAAAAACAGTCATTTCTCTGAGATTTATTTTGCTACTGATTTTAGTTCCGCTGTTGGCGAATCAAATTTCCAAAAACTTTATAGTAGGGCCGATAGTTGACCGTTTTAGAGTCCCGGAAGAATCTCGCATATTCATTAATTATGAGTTGGAAGAAGAAGCCTTTGAAAAACTAGAGCAATTTGAGCGGCAGCTAAAATTTGAAAAATTAATTGGCATTGCTCCGTCGCTTTCGGAAGAGGAAACGGAAAAGAAGATTACTGCAAAAGCAGTTGAGCTAGCGGAGGAATACCGTAGTGAAAGCGGTGGAGCCATTAAAAATATTTTTGCCGACTTAATTTCTTGCTTTGTTTTTGTCTGGATTCTCCTTGTTAACAAGAAAGAAATTGAGATTTTAAAATCTTTCATGGACGATGTGATTTACGGACTTAGCGACAGTGCTAAGGCTTTCATAATTATTTTGTTTACTGACGTGTTTGTCGGATTTCACTCGCCGCACGGTTGGGAAATAATTCTCGAAGGTTTATCGAGGCATTTGGGACTGCCAGAAAATAGGCAGTTTATATTTCTGTTCATCGCGACGTTTCCAGTTATCTTGGATACGGTATTTAAGTATTGGATATTCCGCTATTTAAACCGGAGTTCGCCTTCTGCGGTTGCAACTTACAAGAATATGAACGAGTAATATCAAATCTGGTAGCATCGGAACAAATAAACCGCGAAGAAGCTGATAGCATCTTCGCGGTTTATTCGATTTTACCACCTATAGAACCCATTTGACATCTTTGAGTAGAACTCTTGCAAAAATCCAAAGCACCCCACCCCAACCCTCCCCTCCCGCGGGGAGGGAGCAAGATTATTCTTATTTCTCCCCGCGGGAGGGGCTGTC
>NZ_CAWPRX010000171.1:0-1192 GCF_963890365.1 Tychonema sp. LEGE 07196
CTTGACTTGGCTGCTGCTGATACAACTCCTGTAGCAATGGTTGCTCCTTCTATCAACGGCTAAGTTTTAGTCTGAGATTACAAAAAGCGCTCCTAGAAATAGGGGCGCTTTTTGTTTGGGGAAAAATTTAATAAATACTGCTTCTACGGATTTCGGTAATTCTATCGGCACGAAATATGCAACTGGATACAAATAATCTTCGCCGGATTCGTCAATAACTCGGATAAATTGATGTTTCGCAGCGCGATTATCGGGTATTAGCTGATAGATTTTTTGCACTTCTTAAGGATGCTTGATAGTCTTGATTGTCAATACAAACTACAAATCTGGTTTCTAAGTTAAAATTCAACATATTTGCATAAAGTAGTCTGTTCAGAAGCAGTTGCCTCTGTCAACAAAATCGTCCTCTCAGTTGTCAATTCCCATCTATCGCGAGGCGAATTTGTTTCTACATATCGTTTAATCAAGCCATCAGCAGCCAGTCTTTTTAAGGCAACCATCATGTCAGGTTTTCACGGTACATCTCTACGGGAAAGTGGATTCGCGAGTTCGTACCAACTCCATTTTCCTTGACCTTTAGCTACTAATTCCAGCAGCACTAATTCAAGCTGGGTTAATTGAGTTAGGTTTTTCATTCTTTTTATCGTATAACTTATCCCACTCGAAAAAAATTCCCCATCGCTTGAAATTCTTGAGTCTCTTCTCGCTGCAATTGCTGTCTAATTTTGGCAAATTTCCTAACTGTTTCCACAGAGTACAACCGTTCTCCACAGCTTAGGCAAACTTCAGCGGATACTTTTAAGATAGCAGTATGCTTGCCGCCCCGTAAAAGTTTATCGACTTCTTTGATAACTATTTCACCGCCACAAATTGAGCATTTTTATACAGATAGCATTGTTAATTTCTCCTTTGTATCCAATTAATCCATCGATTTGCATCTGGCAGATAAATCGCCTCTAAAGCTTTCACCATAGATTAAGTATAGCTTTTCTCATAAAGATGAGGTACGATTGGGTAAAAGTTAATCAGGAAAAAAAGAATTGCTCGCCTCGCACCTCCTTTAACTCAAAAGCTTCATAGTCCCTGCGATTGCTTTCTTGAATCGCAATGACATCCTTTGCTCAGTGAAGGGTATTGAGATATAATGTAGTTTAGAACTCTTGCAAAAATCCAAAGCACCCCACCCCAACCC
>NZ_CAWPRX010000172.1:0-1186 GCF_963890365.1 Tychonema sp. LEGE 07196
GATTTATTGGCGGCGGTTCGTTCAGTTGTGAATACTGGTAAAAGGCAGGGCTTAACTGCTTATCAAGCTATTCAACAAGCCCTTTCTATTCATGGCTCTCTTTTTTACCCTAGTTGAGCAATTACGAAGAAATATCATACTCTAAAACTCAATTGGTAATTAATCAAGAGACCCGATAAATTATTTGCACTGCTTTTGGACCAGGGCATTGCCACGATTTTAACTTGTTCAAAAAAACTAAAATTAATTTTCATCCCGAAACAAATAGCTTACAAGACAGTGGCTATCAAGGGATAAAGGATTATCACCCCAATAGTTATATCCCTAGAAAGAAACCTAAAAATGGGAAACTTTTTCGAATAGAAAAAGACTACAATCGAGTTCTAGCACAGGAGCGAATGGTGGTTGAACACGTTAATCGGAGTCTCAAAATTTTTAAAATATTGTCGAGTCGTTATCGGAATCGCCCTCGCCGTTATGCAGAAGCGTTGTAATTTGTTGTCAGCACTTTACAATTATGAGTTAGCTTTCCGGTCTAAAATTCACAGCCTTTAATTATAACATAGATTTTTTTTGCAAGAGGTCTAATAACCAGCGAAATCAGGCTGTTTACGTTGGGAGTCCCAAAATGGGCAAGGATAATGGGGAGTTGGCAAGTTCCTGGTTGACCAACAAGCACTTCCTCTAAACCCGGTGGATAGTACCGCTCTAAAAACTCAAACAATGACTATCAGAAACGAAGTAACCTCTCGTCTGTTCTCAGTCTTCAATGATTGAGTAGGTGCTAACTAATACGAAGAGTAGGCAAGATTGATTCAAAAGCAAAACGCCTGACTGTAATGGTGAGGATAGGCAGACAGAATCACGGTGATTTGGAAGATGAAGTTTCCAGTAGCAGTAAATATGTCTAATACGAGTTTAAAGACTACGGGGGAATGGCATTCTATTAACTGGCGAAAGCTAGAACGTAGAGTGTATAAGCTGCAACGCCCGAATTTATCAAGCCTCTCAACGTGGCGATGTAAAAACATATCGCAGACTCCAAAAAACGTTGATGAATTCTTGGGCAGCAAAAGCATTAGCGGTGCGTAGAGTTACCCAGGATAATTGCGGCAGTGCGGCTCGTTGACGCGCCAAGGAGAAATCCGAAAGCGTCACACCTGCTGAAAGCAGGTCAATAGGGAAG
>NZ_CAWPRX010000173.1:0-5207 GCF_963890365.1 Tychonema sp. LEGE 07196
GTGTATAAGAGACAGGAGGTGGGGAGAGTGGGAGAGTGGGAGATGGGGAGATGGGGAGAGTGGGAGAGTGGGAGAGTGGGAGAGTGGGGACAATTTTCCTTCTTCCCTCAAGCCTCAACATCATCCTTCTTCCTTTAACATTCATCCGTTACATCCGTTACACAATCCGTTGCCGAACTTCCTTCTTCCTTCGCCATCCTTGATTTATCGTAACAGTTGCCTCAGTCCTGAAGTTTTATGATGGTGATAGGAAATCAAATTTTCGGCCTTAAATCGGGACGAACTAGACTTTATCACCGGGGAGCAATTAAAAATGATGATGAAAGCCCAAGATATTATGACAACAGAAGTTGTTACCATTCGGGGTTCCGCCACGGTAGCTGAAGCAGTGGCGACGATGAACGAACTTTGCCTGCGCGCGCTAATTGTGGAACGCCGCCACGAACAAGACTCCTACGGTATTGTTACGGAAACCGATATTGTTTACAAAGTAACAGCCTACGGAGTAGACCCGCAAAAAGTCCGCGTTTTTGAGATTATGACCAAACCGTGCATTACGGTGAATCCAGACTTGGGTGTAGAATACGTGGCGAGGTTGTTCGCCAATACTCGCATCCGCCGAGCTCCGGTGATTAAGGATAAGCTGCTTGGCATTATTTCGGTAACAGATATCTTGACAAAAAGCGATTTTGTTGATAAGCCGAAAAGTGTTTTATTTGAAGAAGAAATCGAAAGGGCGATCGCGGATGCTAGAACAGTCTGTTCCCAAAAAGGCGCTACTTCTAGAGAGTGCGCGGTAGCATGGGACATTGTAGAGGAAATGCAGGCTGAGGCTTCTCACCAGCGATCGATGAAGCTTGACAAAACTGCTTTTGACGAGTATTGCGAGGAAAATCCCGAAGCTGCCGAAGCGCGGATGTACGACAGTTAATTTAGTCCTCAGTCATTAGTTGTTAGTCATTAGTTATCAACTCTTATTTAGGGATTGATAGCTAATAGCTAACAATCGGAAATAGCTGGTTTTCGGCTATCTTCACGAAAACTAAAAATCTTAAGTATTTGGTTGATTCATACAAAACACGTTCAGCTTATTCCCATCGAGATCCCGAAAGTATCCCGCATAAAACCCCGGCAACACGCCTCTGGGCCCCGCGGCTCCTTCATCCTTAGCCCCAAGTTCGATCGCTTTGTTATAAACTAAGTTTACTTTTTCGGGACTGTCAACTTGAAGAGCTATCATGACTCCATTGCCAACAGTTGCTCTGTTACCATCAAAGGGTTTTGTAATAGCAAGTGCTGGTCGATCTGGAGAAACGCTCCATGCGATAAATCCGTCGAATTCCATGAATCGTCGAGCGCCAATTTCAGCAAGCAAAGCATCATAAAACTTGGCTGCACTTTCAATATCGTTGGTACCCAGTGTAACATATCCGATCATATTTTTTGTCCTCTAACTGATGTCAAGATAAAAAAAAGTTTGAGCAAATAACAACTGAGTTAAACTGAATCCTTAGAAAACCAAAGCTACAACTCAAACATCATTTGATATCATAACTCAAACTATCTCGGTGTTGTCCGCTCCAATGATTTATTGCCGATCGCTAATACATTCGGGAGTGTCTCTAGTTGGACTGTTGACGATCGCACTTACCGCCTTTGCTTTCATTGCAGCAGCATAGGGCTTTAACAGCGGCAAAACTTGCTGAGCGCTGTTAACAGCAGTATCGAGCCACTCTTCCCAAGCGCTGTCGGGCAAAATCACCGGCATTCGATCGTGCACCGGCTGCACAGTTTCGTTAGCAGCGGTAGTAATTATAGTACAAGATACAATCTTTTCTCCTTCTGGAGATTCCCAATTTTCCCACAAACCGGCAAAAGCAAAAGGTTCGCCCTGGGCTATTTGAAAATAGTAAGGCTGTTTGTGTTTTCCCTGTGGCAGCCATTCGTAGAAACCATCAGCGACTATCAAACATCGCCTGTGCTTGATGGCGCTGCGAAAAGCAGGTTTTTCCGCGACTGTTTCCGATCGCGCGTTAATCATCTTGCTGCCGATTTTCATATCTTTGGCCCAACTCGGAATTAAACCCCAGCGCATAAATTGAAGCTGTCGCTGCATTTTTTCTGGCTCAACAGTGACAGTCGCAATTGATTGAGTTGGGGCGATATTGTATCGCGGTTTGATGTCGGGAACTTCCGACAGTTTGAAGAATTCGGCGATGATTTGAGCTGAAGTATTTAAAGTGAATCGTCCGCACATAATTTATAGTTGATATTAACGCGGTTTGTTCAATTTTTCCTGGGGTTTAAACCCCGATAGCACTGTCAGTTTCTAGGAGTCGCTACGCGATTTTGCTGCATTCTGGAATATTCCGGGTCAGCCATTCAGCGCGTAACTTTTCAATAGCTAATTCTTTGAATTTAGCTTCTACTTCAATCCAAGGAGCTTGATAATAACACTCTGGCATTTCTGTAATTAAATCGCTGTGGCGCGGATCGGCAAAAAATTCTTTTCCGTTGGATATGTGGACTAATTGCAATTCAGGAACTGACCAAGTTGTGCGGGCTGCTGCGAGCATTTCGGCAACGCTGGGATCGTCGTAACTTTCTAAATGTTCGTGAATGACGTGGTGGTGCGCGTCAAAAACCATCGGTACTGCGGTATCGAGACAAACTTCTAAAATTTCTGAGGAACTGTAAGCGTATTCGTCATTTTCAAAGGTTAAGCGCGATCGAATAGATTCGGGTAAGTCGCGGATGACTGATGTGAGTTGCGAAGCGCGAGATCCCTTACCGCCGTGAATGTTCATCAGTGCGTAGGGATCTCGGGGTTGTTGCAACATATCTAAGATTAAAGCATGAGTTGCCAGAATTTTAATGCTGTTTGCAACGACATCCGGCTTGTCGGAACTGAGGACAACAAATTGATCCGGGTGGAGTACCAAACGGATGTTGAGGGAAATTGCGCGATCGCCGATTCTCCGCAATTCCTCAGCCATTGAGTGCAGCACTGCTTCCCCCAAATCTGTATCTGCAAAAGGGAACAGCGCAGAAGTCATGCGATACAATTTAATGTTATTTGCACAGCAGAAATCAATCGCTTTGTCAAGCCGTTTTAAGTTGTCTGCATACAATTCGCGCAACACTTTTTCTTGTTCAGTTTCCGCAAGCTGTAAAAGTCGCTTCCGCGTGACTGTGCGAAAGCGAACAGCATCGGATGTTGTAATGCAGACTAACCCCAACTCCGGCAATTTGTCCTTTTCCAATACTTGGTTAATCTCGCTCATTTCTCAATAATCCTTAACTTGACTTTTATGCTAAATAGGTTGGTAGTAAGGATTTTAGTCCTTAGTTCGGAAGTTTGGAGGGACTACTCGCGTTTCCCGAAAAAATTGCTATATCTCCCGATCCCCCCCATTTCCCCTTAACAATCAACTCCGCAAACGACCAGAACGCAAAATGCTAAGAATCAACCACAAACCCAAAAAACTCGCCGCCCCAAACAAACCGTTGCTTAGAAAAGATAATTGAGCAGTTTGCGCGTTAGAAGAAATAATTGCCGCCCCCACAATCAGCGAACCCACGACAATACTAAAAGAAAGTCTGTTCGCAGAATCTCCCAAAGTGCGGCGCAGCGGATCGAGTTCTTTTATGCTCAAGTTCCACTTCAAAGTTTCCGAAGTCACCCGCTCTAAAAGCACTTCCACCTGTCGCGGAGATTGCAAAGACAAGCTTTTCAGATCCAGGGCAGTTCTCAGCAAAGCTTGCACCGGGTCGTCTCCCAACAACTGACGCCGAAACATATCGGTCATCAGCGGTTTTACCTGCTCTACAATATTGAATCTTGGATTGAAAGAGCGTGCTAAGCCTTCCAAATTAGCTAGAGTTTTTGCGTACAAACCGAGATTGCTGGGCAGCCTAATTTTATTTTTTCTGGTAATTTCCAGCACTTCATAAAATATTTCCGATAAGTTCATTTGCGACAAGCTAACATTGTAATACTTTCGCAGCATTCGAGCCAAATCGTTTTCGAGAATAGCTAAACTTTTAGGTTGAGCAAATTCTGCCATTTCCAATGTTAATTGAGCGCAGCGCTGAGCGTCTAAATCGACAATTGCCAGCAACATTTCTGTCAAATTCTGCTGGGTGCGCGGATCTAATCTGCCGACCATGCCGCAGTCTAGCAGGGCAATCCGACCGTCTTTGAGATAAAATAAATTGCCGGGATGCGGGTCTGCGTGAAAGAATCCGTCGATGTATAACTGCTGGAAGAAAACGCGACAAAGTAGCGTTGTAATTTCTTCGCGTTCGGCATTTATATCTCCTTTGTGGCCAATTCCTTGCAAATCGCCTAACAAAATCGGTACTCCGTTCAGCCATTCCATTACTAAGAGTTTTTTGGTGGTCAACTCCCAGTTGATTTCTGGTAGAACAACTTGTTTTGGGTCGAACCATTTACTTTTAGATAAATTGCGGCGCAGTTCGTCGGTGTAGCTGGCTTCTTGAATGAAGTCTAGTTCTGCACGGAGGGCGATCGCAAATTCTTCGGCTAGGGCGACAATATCGTATTGTTGACCGAATTCTGTGAGCATGACAAGTTCGGCCAAACCTCGGAGTACGGCGATGTCTTGTTCGATGACAATATCGATACCGGGGCGCTGAACTTTCAGGGCGACTTCGCGGCCGTCTTTTAAGGTAGCTTTGTGGGTTTGGGCGATCGACCCTGCGGCGATCGCCTGAGTGTTAAATTTAGCGAAGGTATCTTCGAGAGATTGTGTGAGTTCCTTGCGGACAATAAATTCTACTTCCGACCAAGGTACGGGCGGAACTTCCGCTTGTAGCGTCGAGAGGGTTTCGATGTAGGCGGCGGGTAAAAGGTCGGGACGGGTACTCAGCAATTGTCCCAATTTCACAAAAACTGGGCCTAATTCTACCAGGATGTTGCGGAGAACAGCGGGAGTTGGGAGACTGGGTGCGTCGGTTTTGCGGCCGGTTAGGAGGCTTTTCATGTAGTCCCAACCGTTGCGGAAGACGACCTCTAGGATTTCTCCTTTGCGAGAAGTGTTTTGAACTAGGCTGAACAAGGGGCCTCCGGGTCGATCGACTTTGCTAGCAATATAACTACTAGGATAGCGCTGTTGACCGAGCTGACCATTGTCTTGAGGAATAATTTGGGGGTGAGAGGGTGGGAATGGGCGCAATTTCTGAAG
>NZ_CAWPRX010000174.1:0-5107 GCF_963890365.1 Tychonema sp. LEGE 07196
TTATTTGGTTGTCAATGTTCGGATGATGTCTCTATTATTAACGATGTCGTGAAGGTTTGTAAAGGCCTGTAGCGACAGTTAAACTGATGAAAACGATAAGGAAAGCTGATGAGTCCTGCTGCCAGGGGGAAAATACATCACGCGGCGGTCTTTGGCGCATCCTAGCTTTTAACGCGGCACCGGTGGTAGCGGAGGTTGAGAAGGCACAGGAGGTGGCTCGATCGGCAGTGGAGGCGCAGCATTCCGAGCTGGTGGTGCACTGCTGAACTGCTGGAGTTGCTCTGGGGTGAGCGATCGCAAAATTCTCAGTCCGAGAGTGTCTCGCGAGATGCTTAGAGCGTAGTTCGGCTGTAAATACGGGCGGAAATTTGATTTGTTGTTCAAATAGGTTTCCATGAAGGCTACGCTGAGTCCGTTGACGTAGCGGCGGGCTAAAGCAGGTTCGGGCCCGATGACATCGGGTGGTGGCACAAAGACGCTTTGAGGGGAATCCTCGATCGTTGAGAAGTGAGTCCCGTTGTTCATCAGTACCAAATATTTGTTGAGCGATGTCAGCCAAGTGAAGGGTTGAATTTGTTCGAGCAAAGCTGGGGCGACGGTATCGGCGCTACCTGCGATTACCATGATTGGGATTTTTATTTGGCTGAGGTTTGTTTCTCCGAGAATGCTGCTGGCGATCGGGTTGATGGCGATCGCAGCTTTGATGCGCGGATCTCTGAAATTGTACTGGTTGCGAGCTAGGCTGCGGGCGCGGCACTGCAACAGCAGGGAGAGGTTCCAAGTTTCGTTTTCTCGCTGGCAGTCTTTTTCTAGCTGGGCAAAGTTAATCCCCGCTCCGGCTAATGTTAAAGCTGTATAGCCACCAAAAGACTGGCCGATGATGCCGACTCGCTCCAAGTCGAGCAGCCCTCGGTAGGCAGGATTGGTAGTCGAAAGTTTGGTTAAATAATCGAGCAAATCTTTGATGTCGAGGGGGCGGTTGACAAATTCTGCTGGTTCTGTTACTTCGTTGGTTTTGCCTGTTACTAGGTTTTGGATTTGTTGGGCGTTGCTGCCGGGATGTTCGGGAACGGCGACGGCAAAGCCGTAGGAGGCTAGCTGTTTGGCTAAATACTCGAAGGAAGTGCGATCGGAACCTAAACCGTGAGAAATTACTACTACAGGGGCCGGTTGCGGGCTTTGCAGCGGCAGGTAAATGTCCATGTCAAAGGTGCGATCGCGATTTGGACTCGTCAGAGTTACCGATGATTTTTTCCAAGTATAGGGGCCCGGTAGCTGGGGCTGTAGCATTTCTGCAGGCGGTATCGCTGGCTCAGAGGCTGCTGCTGCTTCCGACAACTTGATGACTCCGGCGATCGCCCGATTGGAACGGTTGATCAGCGATGTCAGTTGGTCGGCGATACCCAAGGCGCGCGCAACGTCAATCCTGATGCCGTAAGTAGGAAATTTTTGCAGCACCTTGAGAATTGTCAGGCCTTCAGGATCGGCGGCTGCTAAAATCAGGGCCGCTCGGATGGCATAAAATCCGGGCTGCCGAGCTTTGGTTTGAACTACTCGGCCCAAGCGTTCCAGCAGCACTTCTCCTTGAGGCGTGTAGAGGAATTGGGCGATCGTCACGGGGCTGATTTCAGCTTTCGCTTGCAGGGCGCTGCGAATCTGAGCTAGCTGAGCTTTTTTGGCGTACTGAGCAAAGCCGTCCAAGTTCGAGTCTATTTTGCCTTCTTTGGCGAATAGTGCCAAAGATTCGATCGGAACTGATTCTTCTAGCGGCCCGTAAGTTACGTAGATTCGCTCGGCCCCGAAAGCCGGTGCAGCGGTGCAAACAGCAGTGAATGCAAACAATCCTAGGTATTTTGGGGCGATCGACCGCCGAGTGCGAAGGGCAGCAGTAGAGAGACTCGGAAACAGACAGTTCATAACTTTCATACCTAGCACATTCTAATTAATTAGTCGGTGAAACGGTCTAAATTGTTTCGCCAATATTTAATGCCAAAAAATCTATCAGTTGCTTCGGAAATTAGGTTATCGTGGGAAGCATAGTCTGAGAGTAATTTTATGACCTGAAAACATTCTTCGGAAATTTTTAATTCAACGCGCCCGGGGTCAGTCGATTTGAGATTTTAAATTTCCTAGACAGAGGAATCGCCAAAGCAGGAACAAAAGTCTAAAATTTAGGGCACACAACAACAAAATTCGGGGGCTTCTATCCATCTTTGGGCGAGGGGTCAAACCTACGGTTATGCCCATTGATTATTTTTTCAGCTATCCAACATATTTGCGATCGAGTTTGTAACTAGAGTCTGAATGAGAAAATTTATCATGTTCAATGCAACTGCTATCCTGATTGACGCTTTTGTGCAAGAGCTGCAGGCCGGCTACCGCCGCACCTACGGCAAGTACAAGCCTGACTATCCAGAAATTATCGCCTGGGCGGGGACGATGGCTCTGGAAAATATCGCTAACTGCGATGCTTTGTACCACAATGTGGAACACACAATGCTCGTGGCATTGGTGGGGCAAGAAATTCTGCGGGGTAAGCATATTCGCGAAGGGGGAGTGTCGCCGGAAGATTGGCTGCACTACCTGATCTCGCTGCTGTGCCACGATATCGGCTACGTGAAAGGTGTTTGCCGCCAAGACCAAGAAGCTGTCGGACTCTACGCTACGGGTATTGACGGGGGAATGGTTTCTGTACCGGTCGGCGCTACTTCTGCCAGTTTAACTGCTTATCATGTCGATCGAGGAAAACTGGTAATTGACGAACGCTTCGGCGGCCACACCTTAATTGATGCCGAACAAATCAAGCGTAATATTGAATTGACCCGCTTCCCAGTTCCTGCTAGCGAAACTCATCAAGACAGAAACAATTATTCTGGACTAGCCAGGGCCGCCGATTTGATCGGTCAGTTGAGCGACCCCAATTACCTGCGAAAAATCAGTGCGCTGTTCTACGAATTTGAAGAAGTCGGGACTAATAAAATCTTGGGCTACAATTCTCCGGGAGATTTGCGACAAAATTACGCCAAGTTTTATTGGAACGGAGTTTTTCCCTACATTCCAGCAGCTTTGAACTACTTGGAATTAACCCAGGGCGGCAAACAAATTATTGCCAACCTCTACGCTAACGTGTTTCAAGTAGAACACGCTGAACCGCTCGCTTTCAACAAAACAAATGCTCAAGAATTAATTAAATCCCGTGCTAATAACAACTTGAACGGCGAACCCAATAACGATCGCCTTCAACTTTCCACCTCCGGGGATAACAAGAAATTCAGCGAGTTTGCAGATCTGAATTTGTGAGAGATTTATCGATATAATTCAGCAGCTATAAACGCCAGTTATAATTACAAGTAATGGTAAATTTAGAGCTGCTAATTTTTTGATTGAGTTATAATATAACCAAGGAATGACAATTAGATAACTGTTACTTACTCGTTTGCTCGTTTGCTCGTTACCAGGATCTACCTGGTAATGCAGATCCAGAGGCTCTGCCTCTCTTTACCCCGCCACTTTTGAAGAGAGAAAAGTGTAACAAATGTTTAAAAGATTAAAGTCTTGTTCCTAAGAAATCCTTGTTTTTTAGAGAGAGTTAAATGATGGCAACCAACAACATAGAAGTCGTTTTTAGCTTTGATACAACTGGCAGTATGTATCCTTGCTTGACGCAAGTTCGCCGGAAAATTAAAGAGACGGTGACAAGACTGCTTGATGAAATTCCTGGCATTCGGATTGGCATTATTGCTCACGGGGACTATTGCGATGCTGGCAGCACTTACGTGACTAAACACCTCGATTTGTCGGGCGATGCCGACAAGATTTGCAATTTTGTGCAAAATGTAGAACCAACTGGCGGTGGCGATGCTCCAGAATGTTATGAATTAGTCTTGCACGAAGCTCAGTCACTTTCTTGGACTCCAACTAATTCCAAAACATTGGTACTCATTGGCGATGACATCCCGCACGCACCCGCTCAAACTCCTCAAAAACTTAACTGGCGTCAGGAAGTAGATAAGTTAGCACAGATGGGAATTGCCGTTTACGGAATCCAAGCTCTCAACCGCAACCACGCTACTTTATTCTACAAAGAATTAGCCGAAAAGTCGGGCGGTTTTCACCTCAATCTCGACCAATTTTCCTACATCACAGATTTGTTTTTAGCAGTTTGTTACCAACAGTCATCTAACGAACAACTGCAAGCTTACGAGCAAGAAGTTGTCAGTGAAGGTCGCATGAGTCGCGGATTAAACAAGATGTTTGATACCATGCTGAAGCGGGAAGGCGCTGCTGTTTACGAATCAGCCGAATTGCGAGCTGTCAAACCGGGGAGATTTCAGATTCTTGAAGTAGATAACGAGATTTCAATTAAAGCTTTTGTGCTGGAGAATGGTTTGGCTTTTAAAACCGGGCGCGGGTTTTATGAGTTTACTAAAACAGAAACCATCCAAGGTAAGAAAGAAATTGTGCTGATGGAGCGTTCGACTGGGGATTTATTTGAAGGAGAAGCGGCGCGAGAAATGTTGGGTTTGCCAATGGGGGAGACTGTGCGCCTCAAACCGAGCAATCTAGAAAAGTATGCGGTTTTTGTGCAAAGTACCTCGGCGAATCGCAAGCTGATGGGGGGGGACTCGTTTCCTTTATGAAGTTGAAGATTGGGATCGTTAATCGATTTTAAATGTTGAAAGTACAACCGCAGATTGATGCAGACAATGCTAAGATTTTTATTGTGTTTGGAATTTGTTTTTCCTACACATCTGCGGTTAAAAAAAATATACACTTTTAAGTTAATATGCAACCAGACATTCAGCAGCGAGTTAAACAGTTGAGGGAGCAGCTACAGCAAGCTAGTTATGCTTATTATGTTCTCGATGCGCCGATTATGGCTGATGAGGTGTACGATCGCCTTTATCGACAGTTACAAGAGTTAGAATCAGATTATCCTGAATTAATTACTGCCGAAAGTCCGACTCAGCGCGTGGGAGAAAAGCCGGCTACTCAATTTTTTAGCGTCAAGCACAATATTCCTCTCTACAGTTTGGAAAATGCTTTTAATCTTGAGGAATTTGCTAAATGGCAGGAACGCTGGCAGCGAATTGCACCCCCCCTAACC
>NZ_CAWPRX010000175.1:0-5074 GCF_963890365.1 Tychonema sp. LEGE 07196
GAACGTTTTAACTGAGATTGACCCGTTAGGTAAGAGGGTTGATAGGACTTTTGATGGGGATAATAACGTTCTGACTGAGACTGTAATTACCACTGAGTTAAATGCTGCTGGAGTTTCGGTTGAGGTGCGGCAAAAGACTGAGTGGACTTACGATGAATCGGGGAATAAGTTAACCCAGAAGGATGCTTTGGGGAATGTCAGTCAGTGGACTTATAACAGTCGGGGACAGGTTTTGACTGAGATTGATGCTTTGGGGAATAGTGCGAATTATACCTATTCTCCGAGTGGAAATTTGCTGTCTACTAAGGATGCAAAGGGGAATGTTAGTAAGTTCAGCTACGATATGAGGGGAAATCTTCTCACTTTTTCCGATGCTAACAAAGTTACTAAGTTTACCTACGATGCTTCGGGAAATGTACTTTCGGTTGAGGATGCTTTAGGAAATAAAACAACTTTTACCTACGACAACAGTGGGAATCGTTTAACTGAAACTCGCACTGTAACTACTCCTTCGGGTATTCAACAACTGGTTACTAAATCAACTTACGATAGTAACGGTAAAGTTAAGTCAACGACTGATGGGTTAAATGGAGTTACCAAATACGAGTACGATGCTAATGGGAATCAAGTTGCTGTAATTGATGCTTTGAATCGTCGGAATGAGTATCGTTACGATAGCAAAGGTCAGTTAATTGAGACGATTTATCCCGACAATACTCTCAGCAATCCGGCTGACAATCCGAGAACGATTAATATTTACGATAAGGGTGGTCGTTTGCGGGCTAGTGTTGACCGCGATAAGTTGGTAACTCACTACAATTATGACGATGCTGGGCGTTTAGTTGAAACGATTTATGCCGATAAAACTGATACGCTTTCTCAATTAATTCAAGCAGTCGCACCAAATCAAACTCCTGCTACAATTGACTGGACTCAGGTTATTTATCCTCTTGTTTCGCCTGCTTTCCTGTCGGAGAATCCCAGAAGTAAGACTGAGTATTACAAGAATGGTGAGGTGAAAGCTGAGATTGATGAAACGGGAAATCGGACTGAGTATCGTTACAATATTAACGGTCAGCTTGAAGAGGTTATTTATGCTGATGCTACGCCTGATAATTCTGATAATCCGAGAAGTCGTACTGAATACGATAAGTTGGGACGGACTGTTGCTAGTATTGATGCGTTGGGAAGGGTGACTCGTTACGAGTACGATAGTTTAGGTCGGTTGGTGAAGACTATTTATCCCGATTCTACTCCTAACAATCTTTTAGATAATCCGACAACTCGCACTGAATATGATAGTTTGGGTCGCCGCATTTCCGCTACTGATGCTGCTGGAAAAACTGTCAAGTACGAGTACGATGCTTTGGGTAGGTTGACTGCGGTAGTGCAGACTTTGAATCAGTCGGGAACTAATCCAGTCAATCTCAGAACTGAGTACGGTTACGATGAGGCTGGGCGGTTGATTTGGCAGGAGGATGCTGAAGATAATCGAACTGAGTTTGAGTATGATAAAAACGGGCGTCGGGTTGTTGTTGAGTTACCGTTAAATCAAAGATCGAGTACGATTTATGATGCTGCGGGTAATGTTCAAAGTGTTACTGATTTTAATGGTAATACTATTACCTACGGTTATGATGTTGAAAATCGTTTGGTTTCTAAGGGGTTTGCTGCTGCTAGCGGTGAAGTTCCGGTGACGTTTACTTACACCGCTGGCGGGCAAATTCAAACCGTTGTTGATGGACGGGGAACGACGAATTTTCAATACGATGAACTGGGACGGTTGGTATCGAGACAAGACCCGGATGGCCCTTATTTGGCAAGCAATGTAACGATTGAATACGATTACGATGCTGCGGGAAATCGAACACAAGTGAGGACTCCGAGTGGTGCAACTAAATACGAGTACGACGCACAAAATCGTTTGGAAAAAGTTATCGACCCGGATTTGGCAGAAACGAAGTATTTCTACGATGCTGAGGGGAATTTGTCGAGGACTGAGTTGCCGAATGGTGTGGAGGAAGTGAGGACTTACGATGAGTTGAATCGGTTGAAGTTGTTAGCTTATCAAAGGAATAACGTAACGATTCAGAGTTTTGATTATACTCTCGATCCTGTGGGGCATCCCAAGGTTGTCACGGAACAAAACGGCAGGAAAGTTGAGTACGAATATGACGATTTGTATCGACTGACCAAAGAGACAATTACCGATTCGGTTAATGGCAACCGCACGATTAGTTACGGTTACGATGCGGTGGGGAATCGGTTGACGAAGACTGATTCTGTTACTGGAGTGACGAGTTATGTTTATGACGATAATGACAGGTTGTTGAGGGAGGAATTGCGGCAGAATAATGTGTTGGTTAAGACGACTGAGTATCGTTACGATGCGAATGGGAATACTACTCGCAAGATTGAGAACGGTACTCAAGAGACGGTTTATACTTGGAATCTTGAGAATCGTTTGATTGGCGTTCAAACTCCGACGGGCGAGAATATTAGTTATGCTTACGATGCGGATGGGGTGAGGGTTAGCAAGACTGTTAATGGGGTGACTACTGAGTATTTGGTTGATAAGAATCTTCCTTACGCTCAGGTGTTAGAGGAATCTGTTAATGATGCTTTGATCGCTAGTTATGTGTACGGGTTGGATTTGATTTCTCAGGAGAGGGGGATTAATGATTCGTATTATTTAGTTGATGGGTTGGGCAGTACGAGGGGGTTGACTGATGCTAGCGGTGTGGTGACTGATACTTACAGTTATGATGCTTTTGGGAATTTGATTGCGTCTGCTGGTAATGTAGAGAATGACTACTTGTTTGCAGGAGAACAGTATGATGAAGACTTAGGTCAATATTATTTAAGGCAGCGGTATTACAATCCTAGTGTTGGACGGTTTACTCGCGTCGATAGTTATGAGGGTCGTCGCTCCGATCCGATGTCGCGGCATGATTATCTGTATGCTCATGCTAATCCGGTTAATTACATCGATCCGTCTGGGTTGTTTGCGATGGAAATTAACTCGACGATGGCGGGTATGGGTGCTCTGGCTGCGATTTATTGGGTATCTTGGAGTGTGCCTAAATTGGTATTTACTACAAAAGAAGCTCTGGACGATCTGCTTGATTTGTATGTCCCTTATTTTGCTTCGAGAAACAAGGGTAAAAAGGGCAAGTCAGGAAAAGGAAATGAAGAAAACTCAGAAGATCAAGACAATCAGGAAAATCAAGAAGAGCAAACTTCTCAGAACAATCAAGAAAATCAAGGCCAAAATAAATCAGATCCCACCCCTAGAGAGCGTAAAACCCCAACATCAGGATCGGGCAAAGAGAAATCAACAGATGTGCCTAGTTGGTTGAAACAGTCAGGCGAGCGTCCCTTTAAAGGTGAAAGTGGTAAAGAGTTCGCTGATCGAGTAATGAACGAACGATTTGGAAAGGGGAACTACGATAAGGGACCTCGTAGTGATTATAATAAAATTAAGAAGTATGGAGATAGAGGTTTTCAATAATTCTCCTTAACGCCAAACTGCTATCATATTTTTTAGAAATAGGTAAACCCATAAAGATATAATATATTTACTTATTTCACATGAGAATTTGGCAACGCTCAAACCCACCTCCCGCACCTAGACTGTCACAATCGTTTTTTCGGGAGTTAGCTCTGGAATCTGGAATTAAGTTTTTTTATACAATTTCCTGGAAAATCATTGTGGGGATCGGCAGTCTAAAGTGTTCCAATAACTAAAATTCGTAGTGTGACGATTGGGGGTGCAGGATGTGGGATAAAAAATCTAACAGAGTACGTGTATGTCAGAAGTTAATTTTTTACAAAACAGGCAAAAATAATGATAGTGAATAATATAGAAATCCTCAATGAAGATGCTGAATTTTTCCCAGATGGCTCGGTTCGTGATGCTACACTTGTCCGCAATACCACGATACAAGGCATTCCCTGTTTGGGTGATCGCAGCGTGGTCTTTTTTCCCTCTGGACGACTTAAACTCTGCTGGCTATCTCAGACAACTGTTTTGGACGGTATTCCTTGTCTCGGTGATTGTATAATATATCTGCATGAAAATGGTCGGTTGCTGAATGCTTCGCTAGCTTGCGATCTTCAAATAGATGAAGTTTTGTACCCATCAGATAGCCGTTTGACTTTTGATGAAACTGGCAAATTGTTAGAATATTCCCAGCGACTGGACGCAGATCGATCGATCGAAGGATTTCCTTGCAGTTCGCAGTTTGTTGTGTGGCGGTATGCCAGCGGTAAACCTAGTATAATCGTGCTGTCTGCTCCGCATACGATCAACGGGCAAGAATATCCACGTGGTGCCAAGGTGTATTTAAACGAAGATGGAGAGGTTATCGACTGGGAATTAGTAAACCTGGATTCAGGGAAGCGTTACAAGCAGCAGATATACGGTGTATTTGAAATTGACTGGCAATAAAGAAGTGCGCTGTTTTGAGTAAGTATCCTGCTGGCATGGCAATTGACAGCAACGGCAGGATTCAATGGACGCCGAATGCTACTTCTATCGGACAGCATTCTGTAGAGGTTGCCGTTACTGATAAGCAGGGGGCAATTGCAACTCAAACTTTCACTGTCACTGCGGGAACTACTGCTATCAACCTTCCCCCAGCAATTACTTCCACACCCGCATTCACAGCCTCACAGGACGCCCTTACAGCTACCAAGTAACTGCCGCCGATGCCGACGGTACGATCGCGCAATACCAATTATTGCAATCTCCACCGGGAATGACAATTAATTCAGCGACTGGTGTTGTTACTTGGAACAATCCAACTGCTGGAAACCATCAAATAGTAGTCGGGGCTGTTGACAATTTGGGTACGGGTGCAGCCCAAGGTTTTACTTTAACTGCGAGGGCAAATTCTACTCCTGTAATTCCCAATATTCCCCCGCAGCAAGTTGCTAGCGGTCAACCCTATCGTTACGATTTAAGGGCGACTGATGCTGAGGGGGATTTGCTTGCTTATTCTCTGATACAGTCGCCGTCGGGAATGACTGTTGATGAATTCGGCCGCATTAGTTGGACGCCTCAAGCAACTGA